>CALGGV010000013.1 GCA_937915725.1 uncultured Selenomonadales bacterium | reverse complement strand
GCCGCGACCAAATCGTGGTTCTTGATAAGTGCCGCACTCAAGATATGCTGAAAAGAATCTCTGCGTTTCATAACTCTGCTTTGGAGTCCTGATACAAGTTTTCTTTGTTTCTGTACATTTTGGACTGTTATCAACGATAATATCTCGGATTGTCGATAATGTTGCCGAATGAATCAGCGTAAAAATTTTCTAAATTCAAATCAATTCCAACTTGACTGCCGACAAATTCCAAAGTTTTTACAAAAGGTTCGTCACTTGCAAGTTGCATTGATAAATAATAATCTCCGCAACCGTCACGCGAAATTGTCAATGTTCCAATTCGGATTTCGTGTTGCTTATCCATTTCAAAAAGTTTTTGCAGTCTTTTCGATGAGCCTTTAAATCTGATTTTTCCTAGTTTCGACAACTGAATATATTTTTCGTCCAAAAATCTCACGTTTGCATTTGTCAAATGTGCCTCGTCAGTTGTTTTGTAATGGGGGTTTGTCTGATAAGATTCAAGATAAGTTTTGCGGTGAAAATTTGGCGTTCCGTGCGAATGAATTTCTCGGTAGAGTTTCCACGCTTTTTGATAATTTTGTTTCGCATTATCAATCGCCAATGAATCAACATTTTCATCACGCAGAAAGAAATATTTGTTTTTCAATTCGGCAGTAGAATTTTTCAGCAGGTTTAACTCAGAAATTTTTTTCAGTTACGCCTTTGATATAAATTTTCGGATTGCCGAATTTCCAAAGTTCCAGATTTATATAAACCATTTCATTATAAACAAAGCGACTTGCGTCAGAATTTATTTTTATAATTTTTCGTTGTTGATAGTCGGGATAAATTCTGATTTTAAATCCAAAATGATACAGAAAATTTTTCATTGCTTTTGCCATACTCTCACCTTCCTTCTATAAAAATTATATTACATATGAATTCAAATGAAATTACCATAGAGCAAATTGGGGCGGTCATCTTTGGTCAAACAGTTATTATATGGGAACTCTTGGCAATATGAGCAAAGAAACTGTAGAGAAATATATACAAAATCAATATCGCAATTCCTCTCCCGACTAAAGTCGGAAGATTCCTTGCGAAAATTTTTATTGAAATTACAAAAAATCGGCTGAAAGGAGATTTTAAAATTGGAAATTATATTTTCCTTTGTAAAGGCAAGTTCGGTACATTTGGTAGACAAGCTCCATAAATCCGCACTTATAAAAATTTTCCTTGATAAATTCCAAAATAACCGTGTCATTTTTTTGTCTGTCGATTGACGAAACAATTTCCCGTCTTAATTCCACGTCAAAAATTTTATTGTAAAGTTCAAGCAGTATTTTTAAATTTTCGTCGTTACGCACTAAGCCCAGATTTTTAATTTGTAAAATAGTATACATAGATTTTAAAATTTATTTTTTAAAAATTATTCCAAAAACATTTTAAACTGATAATACTCGGTGGCATTCCGATAAATTGAACGTCAAATTTTAAACTCGGCTCAACTTTTGTGCTTGCGTTGTGAATCCGAAAACTAAGTTGCCAACCGTTATTCAAGTACATTTCAAGAGTATTTTTACTGCCGGATTTAAATTTCAATGCAACCAATTCTGTCGGCAAGGAAACTTTTGGAACGGTAATTACAGACACAATTTTTTTACTCGGTCGATTCAACGTTCCGTGCAAATTAAAAGTTTCAATCACTGTAAGACGTTCGCTGTCGCGGCTTACAATTTTATAATAATCTTTAACGCCAATAAGATATTCTATAATTTCGCGCGGAATATTTTTATTAACTTCGTAAGCAGTGTTTATTTCGTCAATAAAAGCCTGAAGGAGCGGCACATAAACTGAATTTTCTTTATCGGGTATTTCGCTCCATTTTGCACCTTCAAGTTTCAATTTTTTAGTTTGTCAAAAATTGGATTTACAGCTTGCCAATATTCGCTACTGCAAGGATTATTAAACCATTCTTTGCCAAAATCAATCTTATGACTCAATCGACTGCGTTTTATTGCGTCATGATTATGTTTGATACTCAAGCCAATTTCCCAATTTAAATTTTTGCGACCAATAACAATATCCCTAACATCGCCTTTAATTCCAAATTCGTCTTTTAAAAATTCTAAAGTTAATTCGTCATATTCAATTTCGCAAATTAGAGGTTCAAGTTCAAAAATAGTTTTTACAGCGGCTTGTGCAGAAATTTTATACAAATTTTTTTGGTCTTCAGTCAAAATTTCAAAAGATTTTTTATTTGCGTCGAATGAAGAATTTTTTATAATTTTTGTCGGACGAATATTTTTCAAAGTCTTATACAAAATTTCAAGCCAAGCGTATTCATAGGCGCGCCCTTGATTGTTACTTTTATTGCTCAAAATTTTTCCTCCAGCGATAATTTTATTGATACTGCTATTTCATAAGCTAAATTTACCGGCACGGCATTTCCAATCATTTTGTAAGCGTCATTAACATTTTCGTACACAAATTTAAAATCATCAGGAAAGCCTTGAATCCGCGCAATTTCTCTTACTGTCATTCGGCGATACAAATTTTCTTTGCCTTCGACAAAACGGCAGTCATTTCTTCCAACTTTAATCATTGGCGGAGCTTGCGGGTGAAGTTGACATTGACGCCCTGACGCTTGAATTGTAAAAGCTTGTTCGTCCCAAGTTTTAACGCGGTTACGGCTCATAAAAATTGGCGAAAAACCGCCTGTAAAATATTCATTATTGTTAATAGAATTTGGATTGTGATAATTTTTTTCGGCGGCGGGAACTGCGCTAAATTGTAAATCCCAAATTACATTGCGCAAAGTTAATTTTTTTGAAACAGCTGTAGTTGAACCTTTTGGAAATTTAAAATCAATCTGTAAATCTTTCCTGAATCCAATGAAAAAAATTCGCTTGCGTTCCTCTGCCACGCCGTAATTTTTGGCGTTTGCCATTGTCAAGGTAACATTGTAGCCTGATTCTTCAAATAAATTTAAAATATTTTGAACTGCCGCAGAATGTCTTTTGGCAAGCATACCGCTTACATTTTCGGCAAGAAAAAATTTCGGCTTAAATTCTTTTAGCAATCTTACATAGTCGAAAAATAATTTTCCGCGTTCGTCATTTATCCCGCTCAAATTTCCTGCTTCAGACCACGATTGACAAGGCGGACCGCCAATTATTCCCGTAATTTCGCCACAAAAAAACGGTGTAATATTTCTTTTAGAAATTTTTCTTACGTCACCTTCAATAAGATAAGTATCAGGATGATTTATTTTAAAAGTCTGCCAAATATTTTTGTCAATTTCGTTGGCAACGGGAATTTTAAAACCTGCACGCTTAAAGCCCAAATCTAATCCGCCGCAACCGCTAAACAAACTTAATAAATTCATTTAATTTCAGCCAAAATATTTTCGGCGGCAAGCTTAGGATTTTCGGCGGCGCGAATCGGTCTGCCCACGACTAAATAATTTGCGCCGTTTTTTATTGCGGCGGCAGGCGTAGAAATTCGGCTCTGATCGTTAATATCACTGCCTGCAGGGCGAATACCCGGCGTTACAATCAGAAAATCTTTGCCGCAATTTTCACGAATTAATTTAGCCTCCTGCGGCGAGGCTACAACGCCTTCAAGCCCCGCGTCTTTCGCAAGTTTTGCAAATCTTACAACTTGTTCAGAAATTTTCAATGAATCGTAACCTAAGCCGCTCCAGTCATTTTGATTAATGCTTGTCAAAATTGTTATTGCAATTAATTTTGGCTTGACAATTCCCGCCTTTGCTGATTCTTCGCGCAGTTTATCGGCGGCAGTTTTCATCATTGTAAAGCCGCCCGCCGCGTGTACATTCAAAATATCTGCGCCCAAATTCATCAACGAACAAAGTCCGCCCGCAACCGTATTTGGTATATCGTGAAGTTTTAAATCAAGGAAAATTTTTTTGTTTTGAGTTTTGAGCCAATCGACAACGCCCGCGCCTACGCTATAAAAAAGTTCCATTCCAACTTTGTAAAAAATTACACTGTCTCCGAGTTCGTTTACCAAATTTTTCACGTCTTCCATTTTGTGAAAATCCAACGCTACAATTAATCTTTCGTCAGCCATAATAACACCCGCCAATTTTAATTTTTATTAATGTAATATATTTTTTAAATTATATCAAAGTAAATCCAACGCTTGTCTTGCACGTTTTAAATAAATTTCACGAATTTTAGAGTTTTCGCCTAATCCTTGCATTTGAACTTCAACATTAAAGCCTGCGCGAGTTAAAATATTTTTGTGTTCGCCCGCCATATCGTTATTGGCGTGGTCTCCGGCAACCAGCATCAACGGCTTTAAAATTACCTTTGAAAATTTTTGAAGTTTGAGTTTGCATATTAAATTTTCAAGGCGTGGAAAACCTTCAACAGTGTAAATGAAAGCGTCATTCCTAAGCGCGGAAAGTCTTTCCTGCATTACTGAATAGTAAGCATTGGAAGGATCGGGCGTGCCGTGCGCCATTAATAAAATCGCTGCGCCTTCTTCCTGCGCCGGTAAATCTAACGCCGCCACTACTTCCGAAATATCGTCGGGGAAATTTTCCTGTCCTTGCCAATACATTAGCGGAGTTGCCAAAGTCATTTTTTTAAAGCACGTTTTGTATTCGTGAAAAATTGCAATGTCATATTTATACTCAAGTCCTGGAATTATTGCAAGCGGTACAAGTGCAATTTTTGTAAAACCCTCGCTCAGGATTTTTTCAAGCGTTTCTTCAGGCGCGCTATAAGAGCAAAATCCGGCATTTTCAGCAATTCGCTTAATGACTATATGACTAGTGAACGAAAGGGCTATTTTGACGTTTTTAAAGGCATTTTGAAGGGTATTTACGGTTGCCAGAATATTTTTTTCGCAAGTTTCCCTGTAAGTTGTGCCAAAACTCAAAACAACCATAGCAATTTTGTCGGCGGAATTTTTAAAATTTGGATTCTCATATTCAAGCAAACCAATTTGAGTAGCCATTTGTAAAGAAATTGGCGGCGTTGAAACTTCGTTATTAATTTGGAAACTTCCATGAGTTTCTGCCGTAATATTTTTTAAATTTGACATAAAAAAGTTCCCTTCAAATTTTCAAGAATGTCTGCGCCTTTTTATTCTTCTAAAGAAAGAAAAAGCGTATTTTTAAAATAAAATTTTAATCTTGGATAAGATTTTCAAGCGTATCAAATAAAACATCCGGATTAACAGGCTTGCTTAAATGTGCATTTAACCCGGATTGCAACGAGCGTTGAACATCTTCATCAAAGGCATTTGCAGTCAAGGCAATAATAGGAATAGTTTTGGCGTCCGGGCGATTTAATTTTCTAATTGCCTCTGTTGCCTGCAAACCGTCCATTTCCGGCATTCGCATATCCATTAAAATTGCCGCGTAATAATTCGGCGCGGATTTTTCAAACATTTCAAGGGCGATTTTGCCGTTTTCTGCGTGTTCAGGCTCCATTTCCCGCATTTTCAAAACTTCCATCATAATTTCTGCATTAACAATCATATCTTCAGCCAAAAGAATTTTTTTGCCGGTTAAATCTGCTTTTTTCTGTACAGCGGAAGAGAGCATTTTTTTATTTTTGAGTGCGTTTTTAAATTCGTCCAATAAATGACCGGAAAACAGCGGCTTAGATATGAAACTATCGACGCCCGCTGCTATTGCCTCTTCGGTTATATCGTCCCAATTATACGCCGTCAAAATTATTATTGCCGTATCGTTGCCAATGATTGAACGAATTTGCCGCGTTACTTCCACGCCGTCCATTTCCGGCATTTTCCAATCAACTATTATTAAATTGTACGGCTCCCTGCGCGCAGATTTTAATTTTATCATTTCAAGAGCCTCTTTGCCTGAAAGTGCAGTTTCCGCCGCAATTCCCGTTTTTTCCAAAACTAATTTTGCATGATCACAAGCAATTTTATCATCGTCGATAATTAAAACATTCATCGACGCGGGATTTATTTCAATTTCATCAGCGTCAAATTTTTTCTCTGAATCAGTCAAAGTAACTGTAACAAAAAATGTTGTGCCTTTGCCTTTTTCACTTTCGACAGTAATTTTTCCGTTCATCATTTCGACAATATTTTTTGTAATTGCCATACCGAGTCCGGAACTTCCATATTTATTAGCCGCGCCGGAATTTTCTTGACTGAAAGTGTCAAAAAGTTTTGGCAGAAATTCCGCACTCATTCCAATTCCGGTATCCTTGATAATAAATTTGAAAGTGGACTTGCCTTTAAAATTAGCCGTCTTTTCAACAATAAAATCAATTTTGCCGCCCGCCGGTGTAAATTTTACGGCATTTCCCAAAATATTTATCATAACCTGTTTCAGTTTCATAACGTCGCCAATATAAAAATCTTCAACTTCGCCGTTAATTCGGCAGTTGTACTCCAATTTTCTTTCGGCGCATTGCCCGCTGAACATTGTATTAATTTGTTCAATGAATTCTGAAAAGGAAAATTCTTCATTTTTTATGGTAAGGCGTCCGCTCTCAATTCTTGACATATCCAAAATATCATTTATCAAATTGAGTAAATGTTGCGCGGAGCTGTCGATTTTTTTCAGATAATCGCGCATTTTGTCAGAAATATTTGGTTCATTCATTGCAAGATTATCAAGCCCGATAATTGCATTCATAGGCGTTCTAATTTCGTGGCTCATATTGGAAAGAAAAACAGTTTTTGCAGTGCTTGCCTCTTCAGCGGCTTTCAGTGCGTCATTTAACGCTTGATTTTTCGCCAGCGCGTTTCTCATTTCAGAATCAATATCTGTAAAACCTGCGCCGACTTTGTGAATTTGGTTATCATATCTTTCCCCAGCGTTACGAACACCCGCCATTCTCAACATTTCATAACTTTCTTTGTCGTCGTGGCGCGCCAAATATCTGTAAACGATAATTGGATTTTCTAAAAGCCCAGATCGAATATTTTCAGTCTTAATGAAATTTAAAAATCCTTCTCGATATTCTTCAACAACATAAGTCAGCGCGTAATTTGTGAAAAACTCCAAAAATTTAAATTTTTCGCCGTTAGATTTTGCATTTTCAATTTTAGAATCTTCACGATAACAAATACCGTCGCCCGTGTCTAAATCGATATAGTAGACACTGCGATAATCGGCGGCAAGCGCGGTTATCATATTGTCTTGTTGAGTTTTTAATTGTTCCTGTGATAAAAGTTCTTCTTGCAGTGCAAGTTGTTCCTCAAGCTCCTGTTGTTTGACGCGGTTTTCAGTTTCTGAAATTTCTTTTTCAAGATTTAATTTGGCGGCGCGGCGCACTTGCAAAATCATAATTCCAAAAATACTCATTAATACAAGTGCCGTTAAAATTAGCTGTACTAAATTTCTTTGAACAATTCCGGCTGAAATTGAATTGACTTGATCTCCAATGATACTTTCACGAATAAAATAAGTTAAAAACCAATCCGCCCCATGAACCGGAACATAATACATTGTACCGCGCACATTATCATAATTGAAAGAAATATAACCTTTTCTGCCTTCAGCAAAATCCTTTTTCATTTCGCCTATAGAATATCCTTTTTCAAATGTGGCGCGCTTAAGTTCCTCAAAAAGATTATCGCCGCTTAAAAGTCCGCCGAGTATGATATTTGTTAAAGAAAATCCATCCTCTGTATAAAGGTTACAAAAAGTTGTAGTGCCGGTTGATTGAATGCAAACATAATTTAACATGTCATTCATATCAATTTCCATAAAACAGGCAACAAGAATTTTTCCTTCAAAGGGCAAATTATCTATAGGGACTGCCACGACTAATTTTTTATTGCTGTTTCTTAAATTTCTTACAATTATTGAAGTATCAGTCATATTTTTGTAGTCAAATTGATAAATATCTATATCATTGCGCGTGCCGGTTGCAGTATAAATCAAGCCGTCATTTGCAACGAATGCAAATTTTTTAAATCCGTACATTCTTTTGACTTTCGCTTGAAACTTTTGCAAATTCTCGACGCCGGACAGATCCTCTTTGGTTATAAGTTCCAATGCGACGTTGATATTATTAATATAATTGCTAAGCGCAGCGGATACAATTTGTTCACGTCTTCCCGCCAATTCGTCAAGATACAAAAGGCTGACATTTCGGACGGCTTTTTCAGTATCTGTGCTTGCACTTTTGCCGCTCCAAAATGTTCCAATTATTAAAATGAAGGCAATAATTACGCTGCCAATTACTGCCAATTTCATAACGCCGCTTTTTCTAATATCTGAAATGACATTGTTTTTTTCATTGTCCATAATGTGCCTCCACTTTTATTTTAATTTGAATAGCAAAATTGTACAATGAATTGAAAAATTGTCAAATTGCGGGAATTTTTTTTATGCTATAATACAATTTAAGTTAAATGAAAATGTGCAAATGCGCGATGAAATTATTTTTGGAAAATACGAGCCCCGATTTTATACGGGTGGTATTCGCAGGTTTGAGAATCTTAATCTTGAGAAATTGAAAAAATTGGTAGATTTAAAATTTGTCGATGTGGAAGAGTATCAAAATGACAGTCCCACTATTCGAGAGTTTATTAAATTTATGGAAAAGTATCCAGACTATACCGTAATGGGATATGTAGTTTCTATTGAACGTTCGGATTATCGAGTTAGCCTAGATGGTATTGAAAAAATAGCACCTGCAGAATCAAAGGCGGAGGAAAATGAATTTATAGAATTATTCAGAAATGCAGATGATTTTAATATAAATGATGAAATGTATGCGTGGTTTGATTGAGGAGGTTATATAAATGAAAATTGAATGTCCGAAGTGCGGAAGTGATGATGTTGTTGTAGAGGCTAAAAGCACTATCCGATTTAAATTTAATAAGCGCGGAAACATTAAAATAGTATCTAAACAAAAAGATATTATTGAGCAGATTCAGAATAAATTCGGTCGTGGTTTTAATTGCAAATGTCAAAAATGCAATTTTGGTTTTGCCGAATTTATATAAGTAAAAGGAGTGAAAATAAAAATGATTAAGAATGTACAGTTAAAGCCATTTGATATTAAAAATTCTTGCGAATTACCAACTTATGTGTATGGAAACGGCGTTGAAAAATATACTCTGTTTGCGACGGTACCGGGCAATTATAAAATTACGCTTGCTAAATTAACAATAGGTACTTTAGTAAGTAAAGAAACTGTATTATCCCACGCAATGTTTGAAAGTTATACCGATCACGGCGAAAAAATGAGTGCGGCTAAAATTCGTATCAGTGGTTGTGAACGCGAGTTTATGGCAGTAAAAAATGTTATGCTAAAAGTTGGGATTGAGGTGGAATCTATAGCTCCGTGTCACTTTTGTGAATTACTAAATGCGCTTGGGGCTTATTACCAAGCGGGTAATCCCGAAATCATAGAGTATGCTGTTATGTCACAAAGATGTCATTGACAAGGCATTTGCCAAAAGTTAAAATGTTAATATGTAGAATCGTGCTAATGTTTTGATAAGTGGAATGTGTGTAGTGTAAAAGCGCGAGGAGGATTTACGGTGATTTACATAAGTCGTTTTCAAAATCCTGAATTAAAAAGTGGAAATTATACGGTTGTTGGTATTGTTCGGTATCTTCCGAGATTTCGTTTGGCTTACGAACGCGCTGGAAATATCATTGATATTGCGCCGCCAAAAGAAATTTTCAATATTAACGTAAAAGAGCAGTTTATAGATTTATATATTGCACATCTTGAGAGAGTTGGAGTTGAAAGAATATCTAAACAACTGGAGCAATATTTGGCACTTGGTAAAGATGTTGTACTTTGTTGTTATGAAGACGTTAGACAAGTCGGTGAATGGTGTCACCGCCAAATATTTGCCAAATGGTGGTTTGAAAAAACAGGTGAGATTATATCAGAATTGAAAGATGAATCGCCGATAAAAAATAAAATTCCTGCTCCTTCAATGAATGTTAAAAACGAAATTAAAGAAGAATCTGCTGTTTCCGATAATGAAAAACCTTTGATACGAATTGAATACAGCATATGGAAACCTAGAGAGTATTTGCCGTATATAGGCGGCGATGTATACTATCAAGTTGACAGAAAAACCGGCAAACAAACACGGCTTTTTGACAAGGACGCACGCGAACTTATATCTGAAGGTAAAGCAGATGTTTTACTTGATTTTGACACGATAGAAAAATTGAGATTTATTTTGCTAAGTGATTCAACTGTTCAAGTCTATAGAGTAAATAAAAAAGGACAGGAAAAAGCAATAGACCTGAAAGCCGCTATAGAGCTTGCGTCGGTTGGAATGGTTGGCATACTTGATATAATTAATAAATAACCGTCGATAGTTTAGTGGAAAAATGCTCGGTTCTGAGCCGGGAGAAGTAGGTTCGAATCCTGATCGGCGTACCAATGAAAATAACGCCTCAATCAGAAAATGGTTGAGGCTTTTATATTAAAAAAATAGTTGATGATTTATGCAAGGTTTTCGAGCACCGGGTATTTTTTTCTTAACAACGTTAACTACATCGGAACAAGAATTTTTGAAAACGCTTGTTGGAAATGCTTTGAAAAATGGCTATACAAAGTTTATTGAACCTTGTGCAGGTGCATTCGCTTTATCACATTTGGCAATTCAAGCCGGTTTTAAAACTTCTCAAATTGAAAATTCAGACGTTTCAATGTTTACTTCAATAATGGGATACGCAATAACAGGGCAACCTTTAGAAGAACTTTGTTTAAAAGCTAAAGGTTTCAGAGATGAAGAACTTTTAGACCCTGCTACTGCTTTGTATGCGTGGAAATATTTAAGTATGGCAAAGAATGCCGAAAAAGATTATTTTTATAATTATCTTGTCGATATGGAAAAGCGGCGTGATGAACATATTAAATTTTTAAGTGAGCAGCTGAATCGTGCTAAAGATATTCTCGGTGGTATGAATTACCGTACGCTTGATATGTGGAAACATCTTGAAGAAGTTATAGATAATCCAAACGCACTGATATTAGCTAATCCTCCAACGTATAGATCAGGTTTTGAAAAATATTATGATACCAACGGCAATATGACTTGGAAAGAGCCCGAATATGAAATATTCGACCCCAAAACAGGATTAGAAGAGCTTATGGATAAAATGAAAAGTGCAAAAAGTGAGTGTTTCTAGAAAAAACGAACAGAAAAAATATGAATGTAGTTGTGATAACCTTCAATATAGGCAAATAAGCATTTCAAACAATTGAAGAAATTTTCTGCAACAGCATTATCATAAAGTACTTACAGAATAAATCTAAATTGTTGTTGGAATTTTTATCAACAGGATTAAAGTGCAAAGAGAATCCATACTAAGTCAATCTTTTAAATCAAGACCCTGACAGAACTGCAGGTGTTTTGATGGGCAGAATGAAAAATGGGCAATATATTTATACTTGATGTAAAAAGGATAGCGGCAAATGCTGCTAATATCAGATCACTTGTTAAAAGTATGGCTGAAACTGATAAATTTGAATACGGCTGTAAAAAAATTCTGATACCGCAAGACCCCAGTCAAGCAGGTAAAGAACAAGCGCAAAGTTATATTCGCAGTTTGGCAGGTTTTAAAGTTAAAAGTAAAACCGTTATTAGGTGAGCTTGAAAGATTTCCTTAATCTGCACGTACACGCCGTATCAGCAAAGGTAATTTTGCATTGTAATGGAGGATCCAAAATGATTGATTTACCAGTAGAATTGTTTACCACACAAACGGCGGTTGACGTAAGATTGATTGAATCCTTAAAGCGTGGCGAAGTAAAAATCACAGGCAGTTATGAATTGACTTCTGAAAGATTTTTGCAATATCAGCAAAAGTTGAAAAATTATTATATTGGCAAGCAAGATATTTTGAATAAAAAAGGCAGACCGAATGGCGCGCCAAATAATAAAAAAAAGATTCTTTCTTTGGTAATTTATTTCTTCTAAAGAAAGAAATGCCGACTTGTTAAAAAAGAAAAATTTGTAAACAAATCCTAGCAAAGCGAGGGAGGGACTTTGAAATTAATCACTTTAAAACAATTACAAATGCAAATTCGAGACATAAAAAAATTTTCTTGAAAGTGGGGGCTGGTGCTGGCAACGATTCTATGTTCAACGATGGCAATGATTTTATCGCTAAAATCGGTTCCGGCTCTGTTAAATTTATTGGTTTAACCGCCGGTATTGATTCTGTCGATTTTAACAGCTCCCTTGTTGCTTATTCTCAAATCCCTTGAAACTGAAATATTTGAAAAATAAAAAGCCCCGCAGGGTATTTTTCCGGGTAGACTTATAGCTGGACTACAAAACTATCAAAATTTTTTATAGCAGGGCAAATTATTTCAAGCCGTCAAAGAAATTTTTTATCCACTGATCATTTTCAAAATTGAAAAATTTTTCTTTGCCGACGTACAAAGTTTCATCTTCACGATAAACCGGCACAATTACAAATCCCCAATCTTGAGACTCCACCCAAATAAAAAATTTTACTTCGCCGTTCACGATTGTATCAGTTTCATCTTGCGGAATATTTTCGCCGTAAATCTTTTCTATTTCTTCCTGTTTTTTCTCGTCAAATTCTTCAAGCGTGCATTCGTAAATCAATTCTTGACGCAAATTTTTTTCATTATCTTTAAGGTAGACAGTCAAAGTTAAATCTTCAATATTGCGGGAAAGGACGCCGTTTTCTTTAGACTGCGCGTCGTCAATCAATGTAACTTCTTCGCCGGTATGAGTAAAGCCGGTTAAAATGTACGGCAAATGCGGACTGCGATTTTTTATTTTTATATCAGCGTAACCAAATTTTTTATCGCGCAGATATTTTAACGCGCCGTCAATGCAAGACATTTTTAATTCATTTTGTTCAGATTTTTTTTCAGCTCTGGGCTTAGATTTTATCAATTTGCCCGGTACAAATTCTTTTAACGAAGTGCGAAATAAATCAATTTTGCAAGACTGCCCGCTTAATTTTATCAAGCTGTAATTTTCAATTTCGCCGCTCTCGTAAATCGGATCCAAAAGTTGCCGAATTATATTGTAAATATCCGGGTTTAAAATCGGCTCAATTTCAAAAATACTGAAAGAAATATCCGGCAAATTTTTTATCAAGGTAAGCCCTTCAGAATTTTTCAAAGTCAACTTCCATTTGTCAAGCGGAATTTTTATTAAATTATCGCCGAAAAATTCATATTGGCGATTAATTTCCCAATTTCGGCTCGGCTTATCGTGGTTGCCTTCAATCGCCAACAAAACTTGAATTATTCCGTAATTTTGAAAAAATGCTTGCTTGATTCTGTCTGCAATTCCAAACAAAAAATAATAATTATTCCGCACTAAAAAATATTCCCTGCGATTTTTATTTTCCCATTCTTTAAATTTAGTCGGCAAAATTTCTTCAGCTTGTGCATAAGCACTTTCAAAATTTTTGTAGATTGAGGCGACGCCGTTTTCATCAATGTACCTGAAAACGTCCAAATTAAAATCTTTAAGCAAACTTTTTAAAGTTGGAATTGCTGACGCCTTCAAAAAAGTTTGTTGGTCAAAAGAAAATTTTTCGCCGTAAAATTCCCGTTGCGCCGTAATTAAAGGGCTGCGATTTAAATATTGCTTGCAAAGATTTTCAACGATTTTCAATTTTAAAATCTGCAAAATTCGATAAGTCAAATTATTTCCGCCAAAATCTGTACTGCCGTTTTCATAGCCGGTTTCAATATCAATGGCGTAAGAAACGCGCTGATTGTCAACTGAAAAACTGCAAGACGAAATATCCGTAGTTCCGCCGCCGCAGTCGATAACCAACGCGCTGTATTTTTGGCGGTTGCGAATGGTTTTATTTTCGATAAATTCGCTGATAATGTTGTAAAGGACAGCCACACTTTCATCAATCATTTCTTTTTGTTCAACGGCGTATTCGGGCAAAATTTCTTTATAAAGATGTTGAAATTTTCCCTTTTGCTTAACCGGTCCGGAAATGTGCACATAGCGAACGCGCCCCTTAATATAATCTTCCAGCGCGTGAATTATATAAATAAAAAATTCGCGCAGGATTTTTTTTCGACTGACAAAAACGCGCCGCCCCAAATTATCAGTCAATTCTTCTTCCTTGTCAAAATCTGAAATCCAGCGTTTTATATCGTAAAAAACCGAAAAGCCCTCGTCCATATACGCCGAAAATTTGAAGGCGTCATAGCCAAAAATATATTTCGGTTTTTCAGGATTTTCTAAAGATTTTACGCCAATAATTGTTGGAACTAAATCAGTTTCTTTGCCGTCAAAATCGTAAAAAAGGGCGTGCTTAATACTTTCATTGTGAAGTTTTGCAACGCTGCTTTTTTCTTTGAAATCCAAAACGCCGGCGGTTGTGCTTGAAGTTCCAAAATCTATTGCAACGGGCATTTTTAAAATTTCCGGCTCCAAAACTTGAAAGTTCAAAAGTTGCAGACAATACGCGGGAATATTTTCTTGAATCATAGAGGCTTTACCGTTGTAAAAATTAAAAAATTGTTCAGAGTAAACGCGCTCCATCAGAATCAGAAAATAATTTTTAATCTGCGATTCACGGCAGGGCAGATCCCTATTTTTGCGCAGGTACAGAAAATTTTTATCGTTAATTTTTTCTTCAACGTTGAAAATGCAACACAAATTTTTTTGGCTGTCAACAATAAAAGCATTTGTACCGCTTAAAGTTGGCGTGTAATTTATTGTGATATTGTCAAAAAAATTTACGGCTAATCCTTGCCAAACTTTTATACCGGCGTTACATTTCAAATTTATTGGTTGCGGCTGAAAGGTTATGTGAGGGAAAAAATTTTCAAGCCGTTGATAATCTTCTGCGCGAAATTCATTTATCAACAAGGCTTTTTCTGCGCCGCGATAACGCAAAATTGTTTGTATCAAAAGTTCCTTATCCAAGCGATTGGCAACCGCCGGGATAATTTTTTCACGCCGTGCAATTTCTTGCAAATGGTAAACCGTCATTCTTTTTAAATCATGTTCATAATATTTTTTTTGCGCCATAACTTAACCTACTTTAAGGAATCAGAAATCATAGAGTCAACGGCAATTTGTTGAAGTAAAATATCCATTTCGTCAACTTTACTCTTCATGCCGAGTTCGCTGTAAAGTTGTTTAGCTTGAGTTGCCGCCGCCTGTGCCTCTGCAAAATTTTTCTCAATGTAGAAATTGCGGGCGTTTTCTTCAGCTTTTTCGGCGTCTGCTTTTTGAGAGTGTGATTCAGTTTCTTTAGATTTAGACGCGTCGAATTTATTTTGAATAGCTTTAACTTTTGGCTCTTCAGATAAATTGCTGAATTTTTCAATAGCCGTCATATAGTACATTTGCGCGGAGGCGTAATCGCCGGATTCAAAGGCAGAATCGCCCTTAAGTTCAGTTTGTACAGCGTCATCAAAAAGTTTTTGGCGTTCTTCAGCTGTAGTTCTTTCTTCCAAAATTTTTTTATCCCGCGCCTCTGCAACTTTTCCTAAGCCTTCATTTGTTTGAATTCTTACTTCAGGATTATCTGAAAGGTTTCTTGCGTCAAGATAGGCTTTTTCTGCGCCGTCAATATCGCCCGCCGCCAATAAATCATCGCCTTTTTTCAGCGCGGCTTGTACAGCGTTATTCAACTTGTCGTCACGTGCTGAATTAATTTTATTCAATGCCGCGTCCGTTTGTGTACGGTCTGCAGGATTATCTGAAAGGTTTCTTGCGTCACGATAAGCTTTTTCTGCGCCCTCAATATCGCCCGCCGCCAATAAATCATCGCCTCTTTTTAGTGCGTCATTCAAGGCGGCTTGTTTTTTGGCGTCTAATTTTTGCTCGGCGTCTTTGCGCAGTTCAGCGCGTTTATCATAAACTTTTTCAAGCGCGGCTGTTGCGCTATTTCGCCCTTCGTTATCGTGGACTGTTGAGGCTCTCTCAATCGCCTTCAAATATAAAGATTCTGCCTCGTCGTATTCGCCATTTTGAAAAAGATAATCGCCCAACAACAGAAATTGCTGAATATCCAGCCGATTTTCAATCATATGCAAACGGCGTTGAATGTAATTGCGAATTTCTTTATCAGTTCCGGAAGAATATTTCAGAGCATTCATATAATCTTCATATGCCAGCGAATAATTTTTTTCATTGTAGGCAATATCAGCCTGTACAATATTATCTAAAATCATCAAGTCTTCTTGTATATTTTTTACGTCTTCATTGCGTTTCAATTCCTGCGCTAAATCCAGAGCTTTTTTTGAAACTTCTTGCGCACGTTTATAATTTCCATTCGCCATAAATTCTTGCGATTGTTGCATTGTACTTTCAAAATCTTGTACTTTGTCTTGATAAATTCTGTCCAAAATATAAAAAATAATTGCCACTATAATGAGAATGATAATAATAATGACGGCAATTTTTATGTAAAGCAAACGTTTTCTTTCGCGTTCGGGGTCACGAAAAATTTTATCTATAAAAATTGCGGCTACAGTGTAACTTTTCAGATTTTCCGGCTGACGTGAAAGTAAAATTTCTTCCAAAAAATCAACGGATTCTTGAGGCTTATCCGATGCCTCTGCAAAAACTTCGTCAATTTCTTGTTCGTCAACATGTTCCCACAAGCCCTGCGAATACAAAGAAATAATATCTGCGTCCGCCAATTTCTGAACTTTTGAAATAAAAGGCTTAAAAAAATCTTTTTTGCCAAGATAAGCGTATAAATTATGCCGTTCCTCATGTTTATCAAGCGGGGTATAACTTTCGCCCTTTTCGATTAAATCATTCGCCAACGACATATCCGAAGATTTCAAAAAAAAACGTCCCTGCCGGTACATTCGCAAGCGGACATTACCGGCAGCAACGTACCGAAATTTTTCATAATCCGTAACCAACATTATCACGGAGGCTTTTAATCTGCGCGAGTGAGTGCTGTTCAAAAGTCTTTCGTTAGTTTCGTTCATATATTGCAAAAGAGTTGATTTTGACATACTCGGCTTTTCTTCAAAACTCAAGATTAAATGTTCAACAACTTCCTTTGCCGCCTCTGAAGTTTCAAAATCAGTAATGCCCGACGCCAAAACGTAGCAAGCAAAATCATCATCTTCAACATAAGCAAAATAATCATTGTTGGCAAGTTCCGCGCCCGCCTCCGATACAAATGCCGTTTTAAAAATGCTGTTGGATTTTCTCATCATTAAACCTTTACACGCGCTAAAATCAAAATTTAAGGGGTTTAAAAATTTTTTAAGGTAAATTTTATGTAAAAAATTTTCAAGACACATTCTCGTCAATTTTAGGCGGCGTAGAATTGAAATTTAAGTTACTGAAATTGGAAAATTTTATTGCCAAATTCCACGCACTAAAATCAAAATTTAAAGGATTTAAAATTTTTTAAGGAAATTACTTAGAGTATATTTACAAATTTAATATTTGAAGTATCGAAGGACGCCCGCTGCACTCCGTTTTTACCTGCAGGGCGAAAGATTCTTTCTTTGCTAGGCGTTTTAAAATGCCGACTTGTTAATAAAATAAAATTTTGTAAAAAAATCCTAAAAATTCTTCAAGACACTTTCACGGCGATTTTAGGCGGCGTAGAATTGAAATTTAAATTATTGACAACGACAAATTAAAATTGTGGCGTTGTCTTTTGAAACTATCGGCGAATTATTCACAAGTTTAATAATTTCATCTGCTGTATTTTGGGCTGAAAAATTTCTTTCCAAGACGGATTCAATTTCAACCCAACGTAAAGTGTTAAAAATTCCTTCGCTCATAATTACAAGCATATCTTTTTTTTGCAGTGCAATCGGCTTGCTCAAAAATTCAATTTCAGAAAAAGAATCTTGCCCCAAAAAATTATAACTGCGGTGTTTATTAAGCAATTCCAAAGTTTCTTGCCTTGAAATTTTTCCTTCGCTGTAACTGTGTCTTGCCAAAATATCGATAGTTTGTCCTTCAGAAACCGGAACTAAATCGCCGCCCCTAAAAACTGCAACGCGGCAATTTCCAACTACAGTATAAAAAAATTGCGCGTCCTTCAAAATTACGGCGGCTATTGAACTTTCGCCTTGCCGTTCTTCCAAAGTGTTTGTAATTTTTTTGTGAGCGGCATTGGCGGCGCGTTTAAAAAAATATTGCGGCTTTATAATTGCATTTTCTTTTTCAAATAAATCTCTGAAAGTATCGACAGCCAATTTTGCCGCAAATTCGCCGTCGGCTCCAATACCGTCCGCCAATGTCATTAACAAAACGCCGTTATTTTTCTTTATGCCAAAATAATCTTGTTGAATTTCACGAGTGCCGAAAGTTGACGCCGCGCCAATTTCATATTCTGCAGAAAAATTTTTAGGCGTTGAAATTTCTTTTTTTCTCAAAAAATGTAAAGCCGCCATACACAAAAAAAGAAATGCCGGAATTAAAATATCCGCCATTAAAATTATTCCTTTCCGTACTGCAAATAATTTTTATCGTCTTGCTCCGGTAAATCTTCCCAGCGAAAATGATCGCCGCAAAACGGAATAAATAAAAATTTGCTGTTGCCAAGTTCGATAACATCATAAACGCTCAAAACTGTCGGCGAATATAAAGCCGCGTCATTCAAATAAACAATTCCGTTTGAATCGCCGGGCAACAAAACTGTTTCATGTTTTTTGGGGTCGTAAACTAAAACTGCGTGGTTGCGGCGGGATATTGCGTTATCGCCCAAAATTTGAATATCCATATCATCTGCGCGACCGACAAAATTTTTTCCGGCGTGAATTTTGTAATCTTTGCCCTTGCGTGCGCCTTCAATGCAAACAATCCAGCCGCAAACAGGGCGAATATTACTCATTAAAAGCGCGTTTATAGTTTCTTCGTCCGTCACAGGTACTTCTTTTTTTTCCGGCGTCGCAGTTTCAAGGTTGCAATAAGGGCAAATTGTACCGTAACGGCGGGAGCTGAAAAGATGCCCGTTTTGACAGCGAATTAAACCGTTCATAAAAATTCCTCTCTAATTCAATTTTAGTTGGCAAACACCAATAAAAATAATATCGCCAAAATCTAATTTGCAAGGCTGCGACGAACTTAATTTATAAATTTCTTCCTGCCCGAATTTTTTTATTGAAATACCGTTTTGGCTGTCCAAGTCTTCAATGTACCAATTCCCGTCCGCGTAATTTAAAACCGCGTGTTCAATATCAATCATTGCCGCGTATGGAGTTTCGCTTAAATCTATATCAACTTGATTTTCTCCAAAGTCTTTTCCGATAACCGCCGAATTTTTGCCATAAAGTTCCCATGAAGAAATAATTTCGCCTTTTTGATTCAACAGGGAAATTTGACTGATATTTTTTGAGTAAAAATTTTCTTGCGCAGAATTTTTTTCTTTCAAGATGCGATACAAAGTAAAAGTCGAATGAGAAAAAATCGCCGCGCCGCAAATTATCAGAAAAATTTTTGCATAAAAATTAATTTCGCCGAAATAAATTGCAAGCGAAAAAAATACACTGATGATGCCGATTAAAGCCGTATAAAAATCGTACCGTGTCATTTAACTTTAAAGCCCATAAACTTTTCAAAAAAATCTGTTGTATCAAGCGGATTTTTCTTTTTCTTATTTGCAGAAAATGTATTTAATTTATCTTCATTTGTAACTTCGTGCGTTTTAGGATTAAAACCGAAAAAAGTTTCAAAACTGGAGTGAATATTTTTAAAATTAACCCCTGCAGTTGAAGTACCGGTGGAAGATTTTTTGGCAGTTCCGGTTTTATGAGCGTCAGATTTTTTAGTTTTTGTAGAATGTTCAGAATTTGCCTTTTCGGCGTCAAGTTTTTTGTTGTAGTCAATTCTGGCAACTTCATCTGAAAGGGTAGTGTAAGCAACATTAATTTCTTTCATTTTTTGTTCAGCGGTTTTTGGGTCGTCACGATTTAAATCGGGGTGCCACTTTTTCGCCAACTTTTTATACGCTTTTTTTATTTCTTGAGCCGTTGCCTGTCTGTCCACTCCGAGAATTTCATAATAATTCATAAATTAAATTCTCTCCATACAATAAGAGACAGCGAATTAAAAAATTCAGCCGTCTCCCTTTTTTGCAAAATTTTTTTATCAGGTGAAACCGCCTGTAACTTTTACATCAGCCAATTTATTTTTCATCTGCTTAAGAACAAGCGTAAATTCTCCAATACCGTCATCGCTTTCAAAATCTTCATGATAATCGACAATAAAAGCGTTTGGAAGTTCATATTGGCGCGTAACAACTCCGCCGCTTGTGACTTTTAAGGTAACGCTGCGGTAAGCCTCTTTTTTCTCTGCCGGAATAACCGACCATTCCATAAGCTTTGCGGTACTGTCAGCCGCGTTGCCGAGTTGTGCAGTATCAGCCATAATTTTTCCAATAACAGTTAAACTTACGCCAACATCTTTTGTACGCGCGCGGCTGTCTTGCGGAATTTCGACTCTGAAAATAATTTTTTTAGTACTTTCTTCTTCAAGCGTAATTTCGGGATCTGCCGTAGAAAATGCCAATGCCATAAAAAATCACCGCCTTTATGCCTCAAAATTGCCTTTAAGTTCCACTTTTGCCGTTAAATCTTTCTTTTGTTTCAGCAAAATGGTAAAAGTACCGACGCCTTCTTCATCGTTCAAATCTTCAGTGTAATCCATAACAAAGGCGTTAGGATAAGTATACTGGCGTACAACTTGCCCGCCGTTTATGACTTGAACTTCAACACTGCGGTAACAATCCGCTTGATCTGAAGGCATCAACGCCCAATTTGCCAATTCAACGGTTGAATCGCTAATTTCTGCGCCGAGTGAAAAATTAATTCTGCCGGTAATTTTCATAATGACGCTAAGGTCTGTTGATCTTGCATTTGCATTATCGGGCGTATCTGAAATAAAGTTTACGCCGGTAATAATCCCTTCGTCAAAAGAAACGTCATTGCCGCCGGTAATTGAAACTCTAAAACCCATATCAAAAACCCCTCTACTTCAAAATTAAACGTGTCTTGCAGAAGTTGTGCGGCTTGTTTCAATTTCAAGATTTTTAACATTGCCATTGAAAGTGATATTCAAAGTGCAAATTCCGTTTTCTTCGTCAATATTGTAAGAAATATCATCGCCGGTACCGATAATAGCATTGAGTCTTTCGCGTTTGTCAAGCCATTTGCTGGACTGCGACGCGGGGTTACTGCTGAAGAAACGCACAATTTTATCTTGTTTGAAATCGCTGGACATATTGCGCAAAACTCTTTGAATATAAGTTGTGACTTGAGTTTTATAAATTGGCTCGTAAACGCCGTTATCTTCATCGTAAAGCAAGTTTCTGGACTTGTAAACCATAACGTTTGTAATTGGCATTCCGTTAAACATTGCATTTTCTGAAGAGAATACAAAGCCGAAACATTTTTTGTTAATTTCGTCTTTGATAGGATTGGTAAAGCCGGTAATTTCTTTGGCAAGCGTGGTGTAAACCAAAAGTGAATTATCGCCGGTTTCAATATCGAAACGAACGCCCGGCAATTCATTATCAATATTACGACGGAAAATCATTTTCAGATATTCCGGGTCTTGATAAGTAGCAACAAGCCCGGCGGCAACATAAGCCGCGCCAACGTAAACGCCGTCAATCCAAAGTTTCATAATATCCTGTTTTGCCTTTGAAATTTCAGCCAAATTATTTTCGTTGACTTCCATTTTTGTATCAAGAACAACGCCGGATTTATCTTTTGGAATTATAGTAAAGTTAGGGAAACAAGGAATAGCAAATTCACTGAACGCCTTAGCCGTAAGCGGCAAAGATTTATCAATATATTTTTCAATACCTTCAGTAGCCATTGCGTTGAAAGTATTTTTTTCATTTGAGGCGAAACTGAAGAAACATTGAATACGGAAATCTTTTAAAACGTCCAAAATTCTGGTTAAGGATTCAACGCTGTGAACATTGGTATTTGTAGGCGCGTCATTGCCTTTAAATCTTTGACGAGTCAATTTAGGTTTACTGCCTGCATCAAATGCAACCGACGGGAAAATAGCATACCAAATTGTATTGTCAAAATTATTTTTGCCGTTTACAGTGTTAAGATAAGTAACAAGGCGCGGAATATTTGGAGCCTTAGCCATCATTTCATTGCTAATATTTGTGATAAGCAAAGTTGGTCTCATACCGCGCAATTTTGAAGGATATTGTTCAAAGAAAAGTCTGACGCCGAGAATTTTTTCAATCAGCGGTTTAACAGTTTTAATGAAATCGTCTTTAGATTCTTTGTAGAATTGCAGATAGGCGTTATAATTTTCAACTTCTTTTGCAATATCAATTTCACTAACCATAGTTGAAGGCAAAGGACAGAAAGTGCGCGTTACAAGTGCTTTAACGTAATCGTTGTGATTTTCTTCGTTGAGTGCCTCGTAATCTTCGCCGATAACTTCAATTAAGCCTTCATTCACTTTATCATCAAGTGTAACAAGGGCAGTGGATTTTTCTTCTTTAGGAGCCTCGATAACTTTCAATTCGCCCTGTTCGCCCATAGTCAAGACGCCCAATGCAAGTGGAGCAGAATCGCCGCCGCCGCCACCGCTTGAAAGTAACAGCCGCGTTTTAATATCCTCAATCGCCAAAGGCAACATTGCCATAACATTATTGTAGTTGACGCTAGCCTCTTCCATCATAATGTTAAGCTTATCGCCAATATCCAACTTTTTGGGGTCGTCGTCATCAAGTTGTACGTACTGCGAATAAGTATAGCGCAATTCTTTACGATTTTGCTTAATATCTTCAATAATTTTGTGGGGCGAAATTAAATCTGTCAAATTTTCAAATTTAAAATCGACATTGAGTAAACCTTGAGAACGTTTTGCATCAACAAGCGTAAGCAACATTCTAAGAAAATCATTTTGCAAATTCAAATGAATTTCAGTCAAAAGATCGTCCGGTATTGACTCCGGCTTTTTCAAGGTGTACATAACTTTTTGTGTGTTTGCGTTGAAGAAAGAATAAACAACGGGATCAAATTTTTCAATGAACTCATCAAAATTTTTTACACAAAGAGTTTCCAGGATTTCCTTAATTTTTTCGTCTGACAAACTGTCAAAGCCTTTGACATCGCCGACTAACGTGAGCAAGTCTAATTTTTCAGGATTAATTTCCTCAAAAAGCATCGTAGCGTTAGTCTGGCTAATAATTTTTGCCACCTAAAACCCTCCTTATCGTTAACCGATTCAGATTTATTTCATTGTTAATTTATTCTATTCCTTGCTCCATATTTTGTCAATAAATTTGTTTTTAATACTTATATTTTTTGAGGACACAAAAGCGGCTTTTTGTTGCAGGAATATTTTTTTTAGCTGTGGAAAAATTTTTTTAGGGAGGGGAAATTATGGAAGAGAAAATAAAATATAACGCGTTGCTTTTTGATACGCGCTCCATTCAGTGGTACATTTATTCCGGAAATTTACTGCGAACAAATATAGGCGCGTCGTACATTGTGGACAGAATTTTTTTTGATATTTTGGTTAAAGAAACGTTGGAAAATTTTTTTGAGGAAGATGATTTTTCGTCAGCTGAAGACACTGTGTGGGACGCCGCAAAAGATATTGAGACGCCGTGGGAAAATATGAAAAGTTGTTGCGTGGCTTATATTGGCGGCGGCAATGCTTTAATTCTTTTTGATTCTGCGAAGGAAGATAAACGCTGTGAAGTTGTCAAAGATTTTTCCTTGAAACTTTTGGAAAAACGCCCCGGCTTAAAAATTGGTGTGGCGTTGGGCGAATTGAATATTATCGACGGCAAATTGAATCAAGATGATATTTCTGAACTTTATAGCGAATTGAAAAATAATCAGAATAATATTTTCCCTGCCGTGAATGTTCCTTACACCGGCTTAACTTTAAGTTGCGAAATTGACGGCGAGGCGGCGAATTTCTGCGATTCAGAAAAAATTGTAAAGCCGAATGATGAAATTAGATTTTATTCGCAAGAAACGGCAGTTAAGGCGAAAATTTCAAAAGTTGCCAATGAAAATTTAAAGGCGCGTTTCAATAAAATTTTTAAATTAAAAAATTCTTCCGTGCGAATGGAAGAATGGGAATTTCCAACAAAAGTTGACGAACTCGGACAAAAAGACGGCGAAAATTATTTTGCGATAATTCACATTGACGGCAATAATATGGGCGTAAAATTTCGCAGTTGTAAAAATTTGCAGGAAAGGCGCAAACTTTCAAGGGAAATTCGCAGAAAAACTGAAGGCGCGTTTGCAGATTTACTTTTGAAAATTATTGCCGCAAAAACTGAAAATCTTTTCGCAGATATTTTAGATTTAAAAAATGAAAAAATTTTGCCGATACGCCCGCTGATACTTGGCGGCGATGACGTAACTTTCATTTGCCCTGCGAATATGGCAATTTTATTTACAAAAACTTTAATGGAAATTTTGAACGAGGAAACGCCCAAAAATTCGCCGGAAAATTTAACTCAAGAAGTTTCAAGGAAAATGGATTGTTGCGCGGGCGTTGCGATTTTACCGACGGCTTATCCATTTTTTAGAGGCTACGTATTAGCCGAGCAACTTTGCGACGCCGCCAAAGAATCTATGCGCGCTGAAAAAAATATTTCAAGTTGGTTAGATTTTGCGATTTTACACGGCGAACAAGCTCCGACGCTTGAACAAATTCGAGAGCGTGAATATACCGGCGCACGCGGCAATTTGCATTTTGGACCTTATCAAGTCGGCAACGAAAAAAAATCCCGTTACAATATCGAAAATTTATTATCCTGCACAACGCAATTTCCGTACGTTATGACGCAAGGCAAAATTAAAGAATTGCGGGGAATTTTACAGCGCGGCAAAGACGATACAGCAAAATTTTTACAGCAATTAGAAGTTCAAGGGCAAAAGTTGCCGGTAGTGCCGAATTGGGAAACTTGCATAACGGATTTATTGTGGAGTACGGAAAATTCGCCGCGCACGCCCTATGTTGACGCAATAGAATTAATGGATTTTTATTCGCCGGAGGTGGCTGAAAAATGGAAGAATTTGAAGTAAAAATTAAGGTTGAATCGCCAATACATTTGGGCTCCGGTCAAGCAAATGTAAATATTGACGCCGAAATAGTTCATGACAGTTACGGCTTGCCTTATTTTCCCGCCAAAAGATTTAAGGGCTTGCTTTATGAAAGTGCGGTTGAAATTTTTGAAATGTTTGAACTTGCCGGAATGGATACTGAAAATTTGGAGACGCCGGAAAATCTTTTTCACAGAATGTCAGACGATTCGGGAAATGTTTCAGATATTCAAATTGTTGTGTCGAATTTTTATATTTGCCCGTTTGACAAGTACAAAAAAATTTGCGCCGAATGGGATTTTTTACAGAAAGAATATCCTGAAATTTTCCGCCCTTCCGAAGTTTTGAAAACTTTTACTTCAATTCGTTATCAGACGGCGTTGGAAAATGGAATTGCCGCCAAAGGTTCTCTGCACAATTTGAACGTTTTAAACGCGGGCGTAGAATTTTTTGGCAAGATTGAAATTTTGAATCCTAACGACAAAATTTTAAATTTAATAGCATTGGCGATAAAAAATTTGACAGCCGCCGGTACAAAAAGAAATCGTGGCTTTGGAAAAATTTCCTGCGAAATAATAAATTTGGATAAAAAATTTTCAGTCGAAAAAATAGCAAAGGGGGCGTGAAAATGTACCGGCTTAAATTTAAAATTGAAACATTATCGCCGGTTGTAATTGCGGCGGCAAGCAATTCAACAATTATGACCGGCAGTCATTCAGAAATTCGCGGCTCGATAATTCGTGGAATTTTGGCGGCGCGTTATGTGCAAGAAAAAAATTTGGGCAATAAGGCGCACGCCGATAAAAATTTTCAAGAATTATTTTATGGCGGCTTAAAATTTCTTTCGGCTAATCCTGAAATTAACGGCGCGCGCAGTTTTATTTTGCCACTTTCACTTCAGCGCGGCAAAAAAGGTACCGGCAACGAAAATAATATTGCAGACTTGTTGAAAGATACGCCGCCCGCCGGTTATAAATCTTTGCGCGGTTATGGAATTGTTGACGGCGAAAAAATTTTTACTGCGTCAATAAATAAAAATATTTTTATGCATATGTCGCGCAGTGAAGGCAAGGAAAGAATTTCCGGCAAAAGTGAGGAAGGGCACATTTACAATTACGAGGCGTTGGAAGAAGGACAGATTTTTTGCGGGGAAATTTTGGGCGAAAAATCTTTGATTGACAAATTAGAGTTAGAAAATAAAACTTTTGAGACGCGGCTCGGGCGTTCAAAATTTACGCAGTACGGCAAGTGCAGATTTAGTTTTGGCGCGGTTGAGGAAATTAAGGCGGTAAATTTGGGCGAAAAAATTTATTTGCGGCTTGAAAGTCCGTTAATTGCGATTGAAGATAATTTTATAAGTGCTGAAAATATTTTACAGGCTGCAGTTTTAGATAAGCTTGAAAAAAATTTTAAGTTGGGGAAAATTTTTGCGTCCGGAATTGAAATTGAAAATTTTGTAGTACCGTGGGGAATGAAACGCCCGCGCGTTATGGCACTTGCCGCCGGTACAGTTTTTGAACTTGAAATTTTAAAAAGTTTGACTGACGCCGATAAAAATAATTTGTGCGAAAAAATGTACAGCGGATTTGGTACGCGCACTGAAGAAGGTTTTGGGCAACTTAGATTTTGGCAACCGGAAAATTTCATATTAGCAAAGTTAAAGCCGAAAATTATAAGACCGGAAAATTTTTCAGACGAAACTTTAGAAATTGCACGAAAGATTTTGCTTAATAAATACTTGGAGCAGTTGAGAATTTACGCACACGAAGACGCCGAAAAATTAAATTCACAACTGCGCGGCGGCAATTTTACGCACTTTTTCTCACGCCTTGACAATTTACTTTCAACCGTCGGCAAAGAAAATGTTCGTCAAAATTTCAGTAAACAAGTTAATACTGAAAGTAAGGACGGCAACATTTTTCAAGACAATCTGAAAAAAATTTATCTGGAAGAACAAACACTGTATAATATTTTGACCGGCGCGGCAAAATTACCCTACGAAAATAAAACAATTTCGCTCGGCGATGAAAATCTTTTCAAGAAAATTAATTTCAAGTTTACAGATTTTGCAGATGAATTTTGTTATGAGTACCTGCAAAACTTTTTGAGATTTGCGCGGAAAAACGCGGCAATGAAAGGCGGCGGCAAAAATGACTGATTCACAGATTATCGGCAAAATTAAAATTACGGGCGAATTGGTTTTAAAATCGCCGCTTTTAATTGGAGACGGCGCGGGCGAAAATTTTGACAATTTCAAAGATATTCACGTTTTGAAAAATCAAGCGGGCGTACCGTTTATCCCGGGAACTTCAATTTGCGGAGTCCTGCGTGAAGATTTTAGCGGCTCTAAGGTTTTCAAAAAAATTTTCGGCGACAAGGATAATTTTCAAAGTGCGATTCAAATTGAAGATATTGAACTTACGGGCGGCGAAATAATTTCCCGTGACGGCGTAAAAATTAACAGCTGGACGGGTACGGGCGTTGACGGCGCAAAATACGATTATGAGGCGGTGGAACGCGGCGCACGCGGCAAAATTAATATGCTGGTAAATTTGCGCGGTTGCCACTTTGCCGAAATTGAACAAATTAAAAATACCATTGCCGAAATTTTGGGCAAACTTGAAAACGGTATAAGGTTAGGCGCGTTGACTGCAAAAGGTTTTGGACTTGCGGCGGCTGAAGAAATTGACGCCCAATTTTTCGATTTTACAAAAAAAGCTGACGTTATCGCTTGGCTTACAGATAAAACCGCGTCTGAAAAAATTTCCTCCGCTCAAATTATTTCGGCAGACAGTGAAAATTTTGTTGTTGACGCGGATTTTAAATTCAATTCGTCATTCATTGTGCGAGACTATGAAATTTCTGACGACGACCGCAATAAAAAAATTTCGGCTGTAAGTATGAAAAGTCTTTCAGATTTTGTAATTCCGGGTACAAGTTTGAAAGGAATTTTCCGCCACCGCGCCGAGTACATTTTTCAAAAGTTGAATCTTGACGAAAAATTTTTAAATAATTTAATGGGCAATTCTGAAGGCGACGAAAAAATTAAAAGCCGCTTTATAGTTTCTGAAAGTTACATTGAGCCGGAAAAAGTTTCTGAATTTGAACACGCAAGAAATAAAATTGACAGATTTACCGGCGGAACTTTGCAGGGCGCGCTTTTCAAAACTAAGCCGGTTTATCAGAAAATTAACGCGCCGACTTTGCACATACATTTTGAAATTTTAAGTGCAAAAAATTTTGAGGCGGGCTTGGCAATTTTTTTACTGCGTGATTTATGGCTGGGAAAAGTTGCTATTGGCGGCGAAAAATGCATTGGACGCGGTACTTTGCAGGGAATTTCCGCCGAAATAAATTTTAACGGCAAAACTTACAAGCTCGGCGAAAATGGCAAAGTTACTGAAGGCGATACAGACGCACTTTCAGAATTTGTCGCGGCTGTTAAGAATTGGGGTGAATCTGAATGAACGGCTTAAAAATTGCAAAAAATGTTGGCTTAAAAATTTGCCAATGTTCCACTGAAATTGAAAATATAAACTGCGAAATTTCTTTGAATGTCGTTGAAAATCTTGTCAAGGAAAAATTTAAAAACGCTCGCGCAGTTTTTGTGGCGTGGCAGATTCAAAATATTATTTGGGGAAAATTTGAAGGCGAAAAACTTTTTGCGCGCGCAGAAATTACGCCGGAATTTTGGCTTGAGTGCAGAATTTTTAACGAAACTGCAGAATTGCATTTAAAGCGCGTTGACGGCGATTTTTGCGGCAGATATATAAAAGATACCGAAGGCGGCGAAAGGTACTTTGTAGACAGTTTTTCGCGGCTCTGGGGCGAAAATAAAAGCGTGTCCGACGGTTTTATAAAACTCCTTGATAAGCAACGTAAACTTTGCATGGAAATTCCCTGCGAAGATAAAAATTCTAAATGGTACGGACTTTTGACGCGCAATTATATTTCAAGCGACGAAAAAACCGGACTTTGCGGCTACAGTGATTATCGTTTTGTGGCGATTGAACCTGCAACTGCGATGAGTAAGAACAGTTGCTCCAAAGAAGGTGTAAAAATTGGCTGAAGATTGGAGAGAACAATTAGCAAAATTTGGCGGCGTAGCATTGCCGAAAGAAAAACCGGCGCAAAAAAATTTTTCCTACAGCAAAGGCAAAAAAAATCCGCCGCCTAAAAAAAATGCTCCCGTTAAACATTTTGCGCCAAAAATTTCAACAGAAATTGCAACCGCGCCTTATAATTTTGTTTCACTGCCTGAAAAAATTTTGCCTTCAGAAATTGAAACAGTTGACGATTTCAAAGATCACATTAAAAAATTTGGAAAAATCAGCGGCGAAATTGAACTTGAAATTGAAAATTGGACTCCGTTATTTTTTGGCGGCAATGGTAAAAAAAGTTTTGCGCCCGTCGATAAATTTATAATTTCCGGAAGTTCTCTGCGCGGTATGTTCAAAAATATTTTTAAAATTGTAACTTGCGGCGCGTTTCGTGGCGGTACAAAATCGCAAGGCAAGGGCGAAGATTTTAATGACGAGCATATTTATTTTCGGTGTTTAATGGCTCCAAGTGGCGCGCCAAAATGGATGGAAGATTTATGCAACACCTACAAGGCAAGAATGGAAGGCGAAAAAGGCAAAAATGCGCGTCCCGGTTTTCTGATTCAAACTACAGACAACAAATATTTTATTGCGCCGCTGAAACCTAATATTGAGCGCAAAAATGATTTTATTATGATTAAAGATTTTCAAGAAGTATTCGGTCCGGTTAGATTTATAGATTCTCGCGTTAAATGGTACGGTGAAATTGCGTACATTGTAACCGGAAACCAATGGGCAGATACGCAAAGAAAACCAGATAATTACAAAAATTTATTGACTAGGGAAAAATACGAAGAATACCGTGCAAGTTTGAAAGGGTTGACTGCTGAAGAAATTGCCAAAAAAAATGCAGAATTAAATTACGGCAAGCAAATAATTCGTTTTTTAAGTCTTGCTGATATTGACTGGAGCGAAAAGCACAGAATTGAATTGCCGGACGAAGTTTTAAAATCTTATGAACATGACAGAAACCGGCGCGGCGTCAATCTTTTCACAGACAGAGGAATTTTGAAACGTGAACAACTTGAAAAACTTTGTGGTAATTCTCTTCCTGATGACGTTAAATCTTTGATACCGTGTCATTTTTTATACGAAGGCGGACAGGTTACGGCGTTTGGGCACGGGCAATGCTTTAGAATTCCGTACAAAAATTCAATCGGCGATATTGTACCGGAAAATTTGCAAAGTGAAAAAATTATAGATTTTGCGGACGCGGTTTTTGGCAGTAAGGAAAATTGGGCAAGCCGCGTTTGTTTTGAAGACGCTGTACCAATTTCTACTGTTGAAACTATGGAAACTGCCGCCGCTCATCCACTTATGCAGCCTAATCCGACTTCTTACCAACTTTATTTAAAGCAAGGCGGCGCAATTTTAAATCATTGGGAAAAAGATTCTGTCAAACTGCGCGGCTACAAACTTTACTGGCACAACAAAAATTGGAATTGGAAGGCGAATGACGCCGAAAGAAATCTTGACGTTGGAAAACCGCCTGAAAAACGTATGACGAAAGATTTAACGCCGCTGAAGAAAGGCAACCGCTTTAAATCTAAAATTCGTTTCCAAAATTTAAGTGAAATTGAACTCGGCGCACTTATGATGATTTTCAATTTAAATGGCGCAAAAAATCCCGCGTACAAAATCGGAATGGGAAAATCTTTAGGTTTCGGCAGTATCAAAGTTACGCCAAAACTTTTTATTGAAAGTGAAACTGCCTACACAGAAATTTTCGATTCAAACGGCTTTAAAAATCCTTATAAAGAAGTTGACGCTGAAAAATATCTTGACGCCTTCAAAAAATATATCAAAAGTCAAGGAATGTTTGAGGCGTGGGAAAAAATTTTGGAAGAATTAAATTTAATGCTGGATTGGGATAATGTTGACAAAAAAGACTGGAGCAAAAAAATTGAACCAATGCTCGGCGAATACATAAGGGGCAGGCTTGAACTTAGCGAAAAATTTAAACAGCGTTTGATTTTGCCAAATATTTTTGAGGTTGTGAAATGATAGGGGCTGTTTCATACAAATTGCGGGCTGAAAATTCTGCGCGACTGCCGCTGATAAACGGGCGGTTGATGCACGCGGTATTTTTCAAAATTCTGCATGAATTTTCGCCGGAGCTTGAAAATTTTGTCCACGAAAAATTAAATATCAAGCCGTTCACAGTTTCATTTTTAGACCCGTTAAAAAATATTCCAAATATTGAAGGGCGTTGGCAAGTTAGGCGCGGCGATAATTTTTTTTGGCGTGTAACCGGCTTAAACGGCGAAATCTTACAGGCGGCGTTGGCAATTCCAATAAATTACAAAATTCAAGTTGGAGAATTAATTTTGACTGTTGAAGATTTTAATTCAGAAATTTTAACTGAAGAAGAATTTATTTCAAACGTGAAAAAACTTTCGCCTGCAAACGAAATTGAATTTGAATTTTTAACGCCTGTATCATTCAGAATTGACGATTTCGACGCGCCGTACCCTCGCGCAGATTTAATTTTTCCTTCGCTAGCCGACAAATGGACACAAGTACAAATGCCGGCGGCTGTCGATAAAAAAGTTATCAAGGAAATAACGGCGCAAATTCGGCTGACAGAATGGCAAGGGCGCAGTAAAAAATTTTATTTGGCAAATGACAGAGGAACTTTAGGATTTTGGGGAAATTTTAAATACAGTTTGAAAGAAATAAATTCTGACGTACAAAAAGTTTTTATGTTGCTTGCGAAATTCGGCGAATATTCCGGCGTCGGCAGATTGTGCGCTCAAGGTTTTGGACAAACTCGGGTAAACTTTTTATGATATATTTAATTTGCTACGTTGATTCAAAAACGGCGGTGGCAATTTGAAAAATTTTGAAATGATAAAAAAGTTTTTGCCAAAATTACTCATAAATTTCAAATTAAAGGCGACGCAAAAATTTTTCAGCGTCGTTTTTTTTATATTAGGTTGCCAAAAATTAGCGGCGAAGTTTGAAAGTATTTATATCAGAATCCAATTCTTCAGCCATACCGGAAAGTTGACGGCTAGCCGCGGCAATTTCTTCGATTGATGCAGAAAGTTCTTGCGTTGAGGCAGAAACTGTTTCAGCCTCAGTAGAAAGATTGGCGGCGGCAGTTTCAATCTTATTTATTGCGTTGGTTATTTGAATCCTGCCTTCATTGGCTTTTTGTACGGCGGTTGTTGCTTGATTAACTTTATCGGAAAGAGCCTCAACTTGCTTAACAATTTCACGAAAAGCATCGCCCGTATCGTGAACAATTTCAACGCTTTTACTTGTCATAACAGTACCCGCTTGCATAGTTTCAACGGCTTTATCAGTTTGAGTTTGAACATTTTGAATCAGCTGATTAATTTGGTCGGCGGCAGTGCTTGACTGTTCGGCAAGTTTTCTAACTTCCTCTGCAACAACAGCAAATCCGCGCCCGTGTTCGCCTGCGCGCGCCGCCTCAATAGCCGCATTTAACGCAAGCAAATTTGTTTGAGCGGCAATAGCTGAAATAGTATCTACAATCTGCCCAATTTCTTTTGAATGTTCGCCGAGCGATTGAATAACTTTTGCAGATTCTTGAACGGTTTTTTCTAATGACTTCATAGCGTCTTCAGCATTGCCGATAGTTCCTGCGCCGTTTTCTGCAGTGCTGCTTGTTTTAATGGAGGCGTCCGCCATTTCCTTAGAATTTTTTTCAATAATTTCAAGCAAGTGTTGCATATTGTCAACGGTATTAATTGCGGCTACGACAAAATTTTTTTGCTCGGAAGTTTCGGCGGCAACTTTTGTAATAGACGCGGCAATTTGATTGGCGGCTTCAGCGGATTGTTGCGAATTATTGTTAAGGTTTTCGGATGCATTTGCAACTTCATTTGTACTTTTTTGAGCTTTTCGGAAAAAATTATTAAGTTTGTCAGTCATTTTATCAAAGGCGGTTGCAACTTGTCCGAGTTCGTCATTTGAATTAACGGGAACTTGTTCAACAGCCAAATTGCCTGCAGAAATTTCGGCGGCGGTATTGCTGATTAACTGAATAGGTTTAACTGCACTTTTGGCAATGAATGTGGCAATGACGGTAATAATAATCATCAATACAAGCCCAATTCCCGCCAAAGTATAAGCTTGACTGTAAGCTTGAGCCGTTGCGAAAGAATAAGGCTTTGTAGTTGCGATAATCTAGCCTGTTTGCTCGTCAAGGGCGAAACTTACGATTTTATGTTCACCTGCCAAATTTTCTTCTTCAGTGCCGGATTTTACAGTTTGCGCCTTTTTGAAAAATTCGTAACTGCTCATATCTAGCCTGTCTTCTTCAGATTTAATTTCAACGCCGGAATGTGCAACCAATTTACCGTGCTTATCAAGAATAAAAATTTCTGTGTTTTCGTCGGCTTGAGAATTAACCACTTCATTTAAAATTGAAATATTGTAATTGCGCTGTAACATTCCTACAACATTTCCTGCAGAATTTTTTACAGGTACTTCAATAACAACGATTGACAAGCCGCTGGTTTTACTTACGATAACATCTGAAACATTTTCGTTGCCGCGCATCGCCTCTTGAAAATAATCACGTGATTTAAGATTAACAAGTTTTGCGCTGTCACTGCGTACAATTTGCTAGCCGTCACTGCCTGTCAAAACTATGTTGCTTGAATCATTGAAAAGGCTGTTGCTGTTTTGAATCAAAGTTTTCATTTGCGGTATATCGGCGGCTGAATTTGTCGTTAAATAATCTTGTATCGTCGGATTTAAAGCCAAAAGGCGCAATGCAATAAAATTATTTCCAATCATCGAAGAAATATCCTGAGCGATAAAATCATTTTTAATTTTTAAGTCTTCCTTGACAGATTCAATGGTGTTTGATACTGTGTTGGCAGAGCTGATCACGGTAGCAATAATCATCGGTATTGCGCCAATGATTATTAACAGAAAAATTAACTTTGCTTTGATACTACTAAAATTCATTAAAAATCCCTTCTTACAAAAATTTCTTAATAACACTTATGCAAACTTTGAAATATTCCTTCACATCTGTAGAAAATTTTTCTTGCAATTTTTTAATGTGTTGTAGCATTTATTGAAAATTACCGCTTGCGATTTTTAGACAATAAAAAAGCCCGTCGTTTTTTTTGACGGGTATTTTTAATTTATAGAATCGTTTTAGAAAATTTCTTCGTGGATTTTGTCAAAATTTAATTTTTCCAATTCACGCGGGCGCGGTTGTTTAGCCGCTATTCCCAAAGATAAAATCGATTGACATTTGAAATTTTGCGGGAATTTTAAAATGTCTCTCAAAAAATCTTCACTCGGCAAATTATTTTCTGCGGGACGATTTCTAACCTGTATCCAACAATTTCCAATTCCCAGCGAAGTTGCCATTAATTCCATATTCATCATCGCAACTGAAGAATCTTCAACGATAGTATCAGATTTTTCAGCGTCCGCAATTACAACAATAGCCGCCGCCGCTTGATTCAACATTTTGGCAACTCCTACGCGGCAATGTGACATTTTTTCCAGCGTTTCAGAATTTTTCACTACAATAAATTCACAAGGATATTTTGAATGACCGGAAGGTGCAAGCAACGCCGCGCTTAAAATTTTTTTAATTTGTTCGTCTGAAATTTTTTCTTCCGTGTACTGTCTTACACTGCGCCGCGTGCGCATTAATTCAAGTAAATCTGACATTTTACCGCCTCCAAAATTAATCTTTTTTATCGCTTGCCACAACCACAAATTGAAAACCTTCAGCAGATTGAGCCCGCGCTCCCGCCATTAACACAAAACAACGATTTTTTGTTTCACTCCAAACAATCGAACTTGCCAAAAATTCATCATCGCTTAAATTATTTATTAAAAATTCTGCGTCAGCTTGAGTCAACCCTAAATTTTGCAACGCTATAAAAAGTAAAACGCTTGCATTTTCGGCTGATTGATTTGAATAACCTACAATTTTAAATGCAAAAACTTTTTCTTCGCTGTCAATGAAAAATATTATTTCGCCGTCCGGCGCGGTTGCAGTTTTTAAGCCGAATTGACAAACATAAGCCGTCTTTCCAATTTCCGGAAATTCGGTATTTTCAATTTTTGCGGCGTTTGTTAAAAGTAACGGCTTTTCTTTCTGAAATTCTTCACTGTAAATCACATTGGCTATCGAATGAACAAAATTTTGAACGTCAACATCAGAAACACGGATCATATCTGCGCGCGCAACCGAAATATTCGCCGCCATTGCTAAACAGATAAAAAATATTGTAAAAAATTTTTTCAAGTTATCGCCTCCCAAAACAAAATTTATACAAAGTCTTGATAAATCCTGCTTTAAAATTTTTTCTGCTTGTGATAATATATCGAAAATTTTTGGAGGTGATTTTTTTATGGTTTCAGCAAAAATGTATGAATTGGGAACGAAAAAATCTACAATTCGTACGATTTTTGAATTTGGCAGAAAACGTGCGGCAGAAGTCGGCGAAGAAAATATTTTTGATTTCAGCTTGGGCAACCCAAATGTTCCGACGCCGGAATTTGTAAAGAACGCGGCTGTTGATATTCTGCAAAATTATGAACCTTCAGCCGTTCACGGTTATACAGTTGCGCCGGGCAACCCGCAAGTTAGAGAAATTTTGGCGCAAAGTATTAATCAACGTTTTGGTACAAAATTTGCAGGCAAAAATATTTTTATCACGGCAGGAGCCGCCGCCGCTATTACAATTTCTTTCAAGGCACTTGCAGAGGACGGCGACGAATTTATAACTTTTGCGCCGTATTTTCCGGAATACAAAGTTTTTGTTGAATCAGTTGGAGCGAAATTAAATGTAGTTCCCGCGCAACCTAAAGATTGGCAGATTGATTTTGACGCCTTTGAGAAAATGTTGACGCCGAAAGTTAAAGCCGTAATTATCAATTCGCCAAACAATCCTTCCGGCGCGGTTTATTCCGTCGAAACTATTAAAACTCTCGCGCAGATTCTCAACAAAAAATCTGAAGAATTTAACCACGCAATTTTTATAATTTCTGACGAGCCTTACAGAGAAATTGCTTACGGCGTTGACGTTCCCTACGTGCCGAATTTTTACGACAATACTTTAGTTTGTTATTCTTACAGCAAAAGTTTTTCATTGCCCGGCGAAAGAATCGGCTATATCGTTGTACCGGACGCTGTTGCAGATTTTGGAAAAATCTTTGGAGCGATTGCAGGCGCGGCTAGAGTTTTGACGCACGTCAACGCGCCGAGTTTATGGCAGTTGGTTATAGCGAAATGTGCAGGCAAGCCTTCGGATATTTCAATTTATGAACGAAATGCAAAACTTTTGTATGAAGGTTTAATTGACGCGGGATTTGAATGTGTTAAGCCTCAAGGCGCGTTTTATCTTTTCCCTAAGGCGTTGGAAGATGACGATTACGCTTTTTGTGAGCGCGCCAAAAAATATGATTTATTGCTTGTGCCGGGCGCAGATTTCGGCTGTGCAGGATATTTCCGCGCCGCCTATTGCATTAAAACTGAAACTATTGAAAAATCTTTACCGCTTTTCAAAAAATTAGCCTCCGAATATAAGGATTAAGGATTAAGGGCTAGGGTTTAATAAAAAAAATTCCTTAGTCCTTAACCCCTAGTCCTTAAAAAATTGACTGAAAGGAAGTTTTTCAAATGATGGCGTTAAATTTTAGAGATCCAAAACACCGTGAAATGCTAATGGCGCGCAGTAAAAATTGTACAGTGCGTCTCGGTGATGTTTCAAATCTTTTTCCGGAAAGTTCGGTTGTTTGGATAACTGTTGGCAGACCGGGTGATACGAAAGAATTTTTGTACCGCGCTTATCTTGACAAAGTCCGCGTTAAAACTATGGGAACTTTATCTTCAATCGACTTGGAGCATCAAAATCCGGAAATTAACACTAAAGAGGCGTTGATGAAAAATTTTGAGGAAATTTACAAACGCCGTATTACTGCTGATGAAGTTGTTACCGTAATTTATTTTACTGAAATTGCATGGGACACTTTCGGACGCTGATTTAGTGGTTAGAGTATGTTTACAAACAAGCAAAATTTGGGCGCACAGGACGTGCGCCCGCCGAATGTTAATCGCGTGATGCGATTATATTCGGCAGTTTCTTTCTTTGGTAACTTTCTTTCTTTGCACCAAAGAAAGAAAGTACATTTATAAATTAAATCTTTGTAAAAAATTCCTAGTGATTAGGGAAATTTTTTCTAGCCCTTAAATTTTTAAAATAATCCCGCGTTGATTTAAAATTTCTGCCGGAATTATCCACAAGATACACCATATCAAACAAAAAATAGTTGTGCCAAATTCCGGGCTGATAAATCCTTGAAAAGTTATTTTGTACATTAAAAGCCAAAGAGGCGTACCCAAAATTTTTATCGAACATAAAAGAATTGTTGAAACATTCGCCGCCACGAAAAAGAAAAATGGATTTTTTCCCAATGAATCAAACGGACGAAAAAATTTTTTTGTACGCGGCAACTTTTCAAATAAAATTAACAACAACGCAAGAAAAATCATATCGCCGCCCGCGTTCAAAAGTGCAAAAGGCGTTGTCCAAATTTTTTTTGCAATAATATCAAAAAAACTCCAGCCGTAACCTAAAATAAAAATTCCTGCGCCGTATAAAATTATTTTCCAAATTTCATTTTTCAGCAGAAATTTTCCCGCCAAAATTCCAAATAACATTGATGCCACGCTATTTAAAGTTCCATATAAGCCTTCGGGGTCGTGTGTTGAAGTGTAAATGTGATTCACGCCGGGAAAAATTTTATCAACCGCGCCACTAATATTTTCAATTTCCGAAAAAGGTGCGTCCGGCGCGTAAATGTGAAATCCTAATGACGAGATTATTAACAACAAAAAAGCCGCCGCTGAAATTTGGGCGGCGTTTTTTAATTTCAGCAAAATCAAAGTTCCCCAAAAATATGTTAAAGCTAATCGCTGAAATACTCCAAAAAGTCTCAACTTCGCCCACTCAAAACAAAAATATATTAGGACGTTCAGCAAAAATCCTACAAGAAATAAAATTCCTGCGCGAAGGCAAATTTTTTTCAGCGAAGGTTGACGCCTTGAACTTGAAATAGCCGTTGCCACGCCCATTGCAAATACAAACGCCGGAAAAACTGTATCAGCTAAATTTATTCCTTCCCACGCCGAATGTTGCAGTGTTTGATAAATTACGTCCGGCGGCGCGTCAACGATTATCATTAAAGCTATTGACAAGCCGCGCAAAATATCTAATTCAAAAATTCGTTTATTCATTTGAGCCAAATTCAATGTGACATTCAAACATTCTGTTCCATGGATTAGTAATTTTCAAGCCGCGCAAATATCTATAAGGCGGCAAATTTTCAGCTGCAAAACTTTGCATTAATTCCGTCTCCCGCCTTTCAACATATTCCCTTTCGCCATCAAATTGGTAATAGGCAATAACGCCGCGCGGCATATAAAATAATTCATTACCGACAATCGAGCGAATATTTGCTTGATACGCCCAATCGTCAAGATAACGGCGCACCAAAAGTTTATTTTTGGAATCATTCATCATGTACTTTGCTAAAATTCCCGTCGAAAGTGCAAAGCCGGTTGAATTTGTGGCAGTATTCCAGCCTGCGTAAGATTGAAATTTAAAAAGTAAATTTTTATCGTGCAAAATTTTCATAAGTGCGTTATCAGAGCCGTTACAATAATTTATATCGGCAATTCCAATTTTATAGCCGTTTTTTAAATTTTTTTCAACCAATTCTACAAAATTATTAGTACTGTTGGTAGGAATTAAATTTGGTACAAAATTTTTATCGCTCGGCGGCTGATTATGACTCCATAAAGTTTCGCCGTTAATATCGGTGTTCACCAACAAAACAAAATCTGCGTCTTTAGGATTTTTCACGGCTTGCCCGCCTGCAATAATAATTTCGTCTTCGATAGAAACTTTTATAGGTTCATCAGAAAAAGCGGGAATAGTTTTACCGCCAACGCCTTTGTTAAATTGCACATTAACAGCAGGAATTTTGCCGCGAATTTCATTAATTGCGCGTGTCAACAGTAACAAATTAAATTCGTCGATACCGGCAAGCGATTGAAATTTTTCTTTAGGCAGATTATTTTTCGCCGCGTAATTTAAAAGCTCTCGATTTTCTTTGTGTGTTTGACAAAGTGGCGCGTTATCGTCACGTCCGACAATCAAATAATCAATAATCCCCGCGCTTGTGAAGTCTACCATTTTTTTTGTAGCTGAAAAATTTTTAGCACGGCGATTCATCCAGTCATTTAAAACATTTTGCGGAATTGAATTTTCAAGGTAGTTAAAATAATTTTTTTCTTCGTTGTTAAGGCGTGAAATTTCCTGCTTGTCCAAAAGTGCGGTGTATTGGTGAATATTTGCGCCGTATTCCGCGTAATATTCCGGCTCTTCAATATCGCCCTTTGTTCCTTGCATAGGAGTTCTCATTAATGAGGCGAAAACGTACAATTTCATTTCCGGATTTTGTTCACGGATATTTTTAAAATTTTCTACCCACGCAGAAATTTTTTCTTGTGAAAATTCGTGCTTGCGGGAAGGAATTAAACCGCCGTAAAGTAAAGAATCGGACGCAATTACCGCCGCGCGCGCAGATTTTGCATTTTCTTCAAACCATTTCCAAAGTTGGTCGGGGTGTTCATTGGAGCCGCTTAAGCCCAAAAGTTCAATCGGCGGCATTATAATTTCTGCGCCTGTTTCTTTGACAATTTCCGCCGTTTGATAGCAGGAAACGGGGCGATCATCGTGCGGTATAAATAAAATTTTTGTCCGCGCCGCGCTTGTCGTATTTGACACAAAAAAAATTAACGCTGTTAAAAAAATTCCACAAATTTTTTTCAATAAAATCACTCCCAAAATTTTTTACAATCTTAACATAAAACGAAGATTAAGCAAATTTTTAGTTGCTAATTCGTAAAATTTCCGACGTTTAATACTTTACCTAGAGTATGTTGACAAAAGTAAGATTAGAAGGCGCAAAAGACGCCCGCCGCACTCCGTTTTTGAAAAAAAGAAATGCCGACTTGTTAATTTTTAAATCTTTGTAAAAAACTTCTAAAAAAAACTTGCAAGCCCTGCTGTGTTGAAATTTTAGCCGTTAATTGAAAAATTTCCGCCGGTTAATACTTTTTTTCTAAAGAAATTTTGTAAGCCCTGCTACGTTGAAATTTTCCGCCATTTTGGGCGATTTTAGGTTGATTTTGGGCGCAAAAAAACGGCTAAGCCAAAAACTTAACCGCTTTAATATATCTTAAAAATTTATTGCAAAAAAAATGGTGCCGAAGGCCGGACTCGAACCGGCACGTAGTTGCCTACGGCAGATTTTGAGTCTGCTGCGTCTGCCAATTCCGCCACTTCGGCATTACGGCGGTAATAATAACACCAACATCTTAAATTGTCAAGAAAAAAATATTTGCACGAAAAAAAATTGACAGAAAATTTTTAAAGGTCGGCAGGATAAATTAACGGCTTGCCGAATGTAACTTTAAAGTTAGATTTATTTGTAGTATTGGAGGGTTCTGAATGTCGAAAAAATATTACAGTACAAAAATTGTAGGAATTGGCGGCGACGTTCCAAAATTCTTAAACGTTGTAAAAATGCTGGTTATGTTTGATGATTCAATGGTATTGCCGGAGCTCCGTGAATTTTCTGTTTTGCACAGCGGCAATAAACTTGACGGCGAAATTAAAGCCGGCGATGTCCTCAAAGTTGCAGGAAAAGAATTTGCAGTTATCAAAGTCGGCGAAGACGTTCACAGCAATATTCGCACGCTCGGTCACATGATTATTAAATTTGACGGCGGCAAGGGCGACCTTTTGGCTGGAAGTGTTCACGTCGAAGATAAACCTATTCCGGAAATTCGTGTTGGCGATGAAATTTCTTTCAGTGAGGCAAGCGCGGCGGCTCTTAAAGGCGCAAAAGTTGCAATTACCGGCGCGGGCGGCGATTTAAGCAAAAAAGTTACTCAAGTTTTACTCGACAGCGGCGCAGAAATTGTCGGCGAAAATGCAGCTGAAATTGTTGTCAATGTTAAATAATTTCTATATCTTACAATAAATTTGCCGTCGTCAGGAATTGGCGGCGGTTTTTTTGTTGCAAAAAAAATCGACAGGGTAAAAATCCCCGCCGATTTAAAAATTTTAATTTTAAAAAATTTGTCAGTCGTATTTGAACGCCTGCAAAGAATTTTGTAAATCTTGTGCAAGTCTTGAAAGTTCATCAGACGCAGAAGAAATTTCCTCCGCAGATGCAGATTGTTGCTCCGCCGCCGCTGATACACTTTCCATTTCCTGTGAAACATTTGCACTTTTATCTGAAATTGCCTGCGAATTATCACGGATTTTCATTGTAGCTTTAGCAATGGCGTCAAGTTCACGTACCATATTTCTTGCCTCGACTGCAACATTATCTGTCGCCCCGCGTATATCTTCAAAAGTATCACGCAATTTTTCTACTGATTCAGTACCGGCTCTAACGGCCGCATTACCTTTTTGCATTGAGTCAACCGCGTTTGTAGTTTCTGCTTGAATGGAGCCGATAAGCGAGGCAATTTGTTGAGCCGCGTTTTGGGATTCTTCTGCAAGTTTCCTAACTTCTTCAGAAACAACAGCAAAGCCGCGCCCGTGTTCGCCTGCGCGCGCCGCCTCTATCGCCGCGTTTAGTGCAAGTAAGTTTGTTTGTTCGGCAATTCCGGAAATAGCCTCAACAATTTGTCCAATTTCTTGTGAACGTTTACCGAGTTTATCAACAGTTGCCGCAGAATCATTAACAATTTTTTCAACGCTGATAATTTGTTGTACCGCGTCATCAACTGCTTTATTTCCGACGGTAGCTTGATTGTTAGCCTTTGTAGCATGTGAAGAAACATTATCAGCAGTTTTGCCGATATTGTCGATTGAAACCATAGCGGCGTTAATAGCGTCAAGTGAATCGCCGACGTCTCTTTGTTGTTCGACAACTTCGCCTGCAGATTTTGTAACGGATTGTGCAACTTGTTCGGAGGCTTGAGAGGCTTGGTTAGCACTTGCAGTCAATTCTTCAGATGACGCCGCTAATTGTTCTGAAGAATTTGCAGTTTTTTGAATAAGTTTGCTGACAGTTTCGCGCATATCACGAATAGCTTGTGACATTGTGCCAAATTCGTCGCCGCGGTTCGGGTCAATAAGGCTACTCTTTCTGAAGTCGCCGTTTCTAAGCAAATGGAAAAGTTCAACCATATTTTTAAGCGGATTTGTAACAGATTTCATAACAACGGAGCTGATAAGAAGCAGTATGATAATCATTGCCGCGGTAATTGCAAAAGTTCTGAAAACCATTGAATTAACGGCTGCAACGCTGTCCTGCATCATTGAATCAGCTTTTTCACGGACTTTGTTAAGCATTTCGCCGGAAATATCGCCGATAGCTACAGCATGCGGAATACCATTTTGTTCATAAAAGTGCATGGCGTTATTTCTGTGTGCCGCCAAAGCCATAGGATCTGTTAAAGCTTCGGGGGGCGGAGCCATTGTCATTAATTGATCACCGGCTTTTTTGAAGGCGTCCCATTCGACTTTTGCAGGGGCAAGGTCAGCTATTAATTCTTGATCGCCTGCAATAATTTTTTCGTATTCTGCCAAATTGTCTTCAAAGTCTTTAACTGCGGACGCATATTTTTGTTTGCGTGAATCGCCCAACGCAACGTCAGTAGACAGCGGGAATACGGACATTTGAACCTGCGCGTATCTTACAGAATAGCGGCAACGCGCCACGTGATAAATTGAATTGAGGTTGGTTTTGTACATAACCTCAAGCCGGTCTTTGGCGGTATTTACAGCGAAATACCCTACAAATCCCATAATGATAATACCAATAGCCGCTACCACGTTTAGGATAACTAATTTCATGGTAACCGAAAAATTATCCATCATCTAAAATTTCCCCTTTCTTTGATGGATTTATTTATGTACAATAGAATTATAAAATCTTATCTTGTTTTGTCAATGTTAAGGAATTTGTACACCAAAAAATCGACAAGGTAAAAATCCTCGCCGCTTAAAAATTTTACGGTTAAAAAATTTGTCAGTCGTATTTGAACGCCTGCAAAGAATTTTGTAAATCTTGTGCAAGTCTTGAAAGTTCATCAGACGCAGAAGAAATTTCCTCCGCAGATGCAGATTGTTGCTCTGCCGCCGCTGATACACTTTCCATTTCGCCTGAAACGTGCGCGCTTTTATCTGAAATTGCTTGTGAATTGTCACGAATTTTTTCAGTAGCTTTAGCAATAGCTTCAAGTTCTTTAACCATATTGCGCGCTTCAACTGCAACATTATCTGTCGCCCCGCGTATATCTTCAAAAGTATCACGCAGTTTTTCTACTGATTCAGTACCGGCTCTAACTGCCGCATTGCCTTTTTGCATTGAGTCAACAGCATTTGTAGTTTCTGCTTGAATGGAGCCGATAAGCGAGGCAATTTGTTGAGCCGCGTTTTGGGATTCTTCTGCAAGTTTTCTAACTTCTTCAGAAACAACAGCAAAGCCGCGCCCGTGTTCACCTGCACGCGCCGCCTCAATAGCCGCGTTTAGTGCAAGCAAGTTTGTTTGTTCGGCAATTCCGGAAATAGCCTCAACAATCTGTCCAATTTCTTGTGAACGTTTACCGAGTTTATCAACAGTTGCCGCAGAATCATTAACAATTTTTTCAACGCTGATAATTTGTTGTACCGCGTCATCAACTGCTTTATTTCCGACGGTAGCTTGATTGTTAGCCTTTGTAGCATGTGAAGAAACATTATCCGCAGTTTTGCCGATATTGTCTATTGAAACCATAGCGGCATTAATAGCGTCAAGTGAATCGCCAACGTCTTTTTGTTGTTCGACAACTTCACCGGCAGATTTTGTAACGGATTGTGCAACTTGCTCGGAGGCTTGAGAGGCTTGGTTAGCACTTGCGTTAAGTTCTTGTGAAGACGCCGCTAATTGCTCGGAAGAATGGCTGGTTTTCTGCAAAAGGTTAGCAATAGTTTCACGCATATCACGAATAGCTTGTGACATTACGCCAAATTCATCGCCGCGGTTAGGATCTATTAAATCACTCTTTCTGAAGTCGCCTTTTTTAAGCAGTCCGAAAAGTTGTACCATTCTGTCAAGCGGATTTGTAATACCGTTGGAAATGTAGCGGCTGACAACAACAATTATAACCATAACAATACCAACAGTAACGAAGAATTTCATAACGATACCGGCAATATCTTCCATAGATTGATTAAAACGTGTATCTGAACGTTCACGGACGCCATCTTGTACTTTAGAAAATTTTTCATTGGCTGAAACTGCGTACGGCATACAATTTTCTTCGTAATAATCCATAGCGGCGTTTCTGTGGTTAGCCATAATTTCTCTGTCTGTAGCGGCTGCAGGCGGCGGAGCCATTTGCATTAAATGTGCGCTGCCGTCTTTAAATTTTTGCCAATCTACTTTAGCGTCTTCAAGTTCAGCTACCAAATTTGGTTCAGCCGCAATATTTTTTTCGTAAGCTGCCATATATTCTTCAGCGTCAGCTATAGCTTTATCGTATTTTGCGCGGCGTGAGGCAAGTAATTTTTCATCAAATACCATTGGTGTTAAAGTGGATTGAACTTGCGCGTATCTTATATTGTAGCGAACTCTTGAAACATAAAACATTGAGTTATAATATCGATTATAAATCAACTCAATATCCGCCTTTGCGCTTTGAACGCCGTTGTAGCCGATAAAAGCTACAATTCCTAAGCCGATAAGTGCTATTGCATTGATAACAAGCAATTTGGCACTTACACTCAAATTATTCATACAATATTTCCCCTTCCCTTGTGGTAAAAATTTTAGTGCTTGAAATTATACTACAATTACATTAAAAATTCACCGCCTCTCGAAATACAAAAAAGATTGTAAATATTTTACCACGACAAGTCAAGATAAAAACTAATTTTTGACGCTTATTGTTAAAGTTTTAAATTTATTTTATTTTAAAATTACGGTTTTTCTTTCTTTAGAAGAAATAATTCGGCAGTTAATTTTTTTCAAAAAATTTGGTACATCCTGTGCTGGAGTGCGGCGCACGTCCTGTGCGCCTTTTTTCTGTTTCATTGACAATCAAGGCAGAATTTGACGCCGTATATTTTTTTTGCTAAACTTGCAAAGTTAATTTAATTGTAAATTGGAAGGAAGTTTAAAAATGGAAAAAGTTAAAAAAGTTGTACTTGCATATTCCGGCGGGCTTGATACTTCGGTAATTATCCCGTGGCTGAAAGAAAATTACGGCTGTGAAGTTATTGCAGTTTGCGCAGACGTCGGACAGGGCGACGAATTGAATGTTGTACACGATAAAGCTTTAAAAAGCGGCGCGTCAAAAGTTTTCATTGAAGATTTAACCAAAGATTTTATTGAAAATTATATCTTCCCGACTTTGAAAGCCGGCGCAGTCTATGAAGAAAAATATTTGCTCGGTACAAGTTTTGCACGCCCTATAATTGCAAAAAAATTGGTTGAAATTGCCAAACAGGAAGGCGCGGACGCCATTGCACACGGAGCAACCGGCAAAGGCAACGATCAAGTTCGTTTTGAATTGACAGTAAAAGCACTTGCGCCCGAATTGAAAATTATTGCGCCGTGGCGTGAATGGGATTTAGACTCCCGCACGGCTGAAATTGAATATGCAAAAGCTCACAATATCCCAATTCCTACCGACAACAAAAAATACAGTATGGACAGAAATATTTGGCACCTTTCGCACGAAGGCTCCGACCTTGAGGACACTTGGAACGCCCCCAATAATTCAATGTTTTTAATTTCAGTTGCGCCGGAAGACGCCCCCGATAAACCGGAAGAAATTACAGTTGATTTTGAACAGGGCGTACCGGTTGCAATTAACGGCGTCAAAAAAGATTCTGTTGCACTTGTTACTGAGCTTAACGAAATTGGCGCAAGAAATGGAATTGGAATTGTTGACATTTGCGAAAATCGCCTTGTTGGTATGAAAAGCCGCGGCGTCTATGAAAATCCTGCAGGCTCCATTTTGTACTATGCACACAGAGAATTAGAATATCTTTGCCTTGACAGAGCAACTTTCCATTTCAAACAACATGTAGCGGTAAAATACGGCGAATTGGTTTATGACGGTATGTGGTTTGCTCCCCTGCGCGAGGCGTTGGCAGCGTTTGTCGACGAAACTCAAAAAACTGTTACAGGTACAGTTAAACTTAAACTTTACAAAGGCAATATAATTTCTGCCGGCTCGAAGTCTCCGCACTCTTTGTACAGTCAAGAATTTGTAACTTTTGAACATGACGACGTTTACAATCAAGCTGACGCTACAGGTTTTATTAATTTGTTCGGCTTGCCGCTTAAAGTTCGTGCGCTGGTGAATAAAGGCTAAGAATTACGGGCTAAGGGCTAGGGGTTAAGGGCTAAGAAAAAAATCCCTAATCCTTAGTCCTTAATCCTTAGTCCTTAATCCTTATAAAGGAAGGGCTGATTAAAATTAGCGAAAAACTTTGGGGCGGACGTTTTGAAAAATCTACAGATGAAATGATTAACGATTTTCAAGCGTCAATAAATTTCGACAAAAGACTTTACCGCGAAGATATACGCGGCTCCATCGCTCATGCAAAAATGTTGGCAAAGTGCGGAATTATTTCAAATGATGACGCGGCAAAAATTATTTTCGGCTTGAAAAAAATCAAGGACAAAATTAAAGCCGGCGAATTTGAATTTAAATCTGAACTTGAAGATATTCATATGAATATTGAAAAGGCGTTGACAGACGAAATTGGCGACGCGGGCGGGCGTTTACATACGGCGCGCAGTCGTAACGATCAAGTTGCACTGGATATGCATTTATATGTTAGGCGGCAGGTTACAGAAATTCAAACGCTGATAATTTCCCTGCAAAAATCTTTAATCAACGCGGCTGAAAAAAATCTTGAGGTAATTATGCCCGGCTATACTCACTTACAGCGGGCGCAGCCGATTTTGTTTTCACATCACTTGCTGGCGTACTTTGAAATGTTGCAACGTGATTCAGACAGATTTTGCGGCGTTTATGACAGAGCAGATATTATGCCGCTCGGCGCGGGCGCGCTTGCCGGTACAACTTTACCTATTGACAGAAAATTTGTTGCCGACGAATTGGATTTTGACGCAATTTATTTAAACAGTTTGGACGCGGTTAGCGACAGGGATTATATTTTGGAATTTTTGGCGGCGGCGTCAATTTTAATGGTACACCTTTCAAGATTCAGCGAAGAAATTATTTTGTGGTGTAGCAGAGAATTTAATTTTATTGAGTTGGACGACGCGCACTGCACGGGCTCTTCAATGATGCCGCAAAAGAAAAATCCCGATGTACCTGAACTTGTACGCGGAAAAACCGGGCGTGTTATCGGACACTTAATGGCAATGTTGACGACGGTTAAGGCGTTGCCGCTTGCCTATAACAAAGATTTACAGGAAGACAAGGAAGGGCTTTTTGACGCAATAGACACGGTTAAATTTAGTTTGGCGGTCTTCGCGCAGATTGTTGACGGTATGAAAGTCAAGGCTGAAAATATGCGTCGCGCAGTTGAGGAAGATTTTTCAAACGCTACGGATTTAGCAGATTATCTTGTTAAAAAGGGCGTACCTTTCAGACAGGCGCACGAAATTTCAGGTAAACTTGTTCATTATTGCATTGATAAAAATTGCTACTTGAAAGATTTATCGCTTGACGAATTTAAAAATTTCTGCAGTGAATTTGACGAAAATATTTTTGAGGCGATTAAGCCCGAAACTTGCGTAAATAACAGAAATTCTTTAGGCGGCACTTCAGCCGAACAAGTTAAAATGCAAATTCAATCTGCCAAAGAATGGATTAATCAAGTTGAATAGAGGTGCACAATGAAAATTTTAATTTGCGATTATACCGGAATTTCTCAACAATGGCTTGATAATTATACAATCAAAAAAAATTATGAGATTGTAGGTACACTTACCCCAACAACTGATAAAAATTTATTGACTGAAAAAAATTGGGACTATCTTTTGATTTTTGAGGAAGATTCACGTTCATTTTTTAAATCAATGTTACATTCCTTGAATATCAAAGATGAACGTGTAATTTACGCACTGGATACTCTAAGTTGGATTATACACCCTACCGCAGTTTTTGAGCTAATCAATATGGAAAATAGGGGGGGGCAGAGATTCATCGCCTTTTTCACTATGCTTTAGGGCAGCGGTTAAATTCTTATACTACTTGCACAACTTCAGAAGGATTAAATTATATTGGCACTTCAACAGATATAGAAATTATGAGGTTCATGTATCAATCCCGCCAAAATTTTGCTCAAGTTCATATGCGGCTTTTTTACCAAATGGCGAATTCATTTTATCAAATTGACAATAATTCCGGCTTGTTTTTGGATTTGGGCGCAAATATCGGCACGACAGGAATTTATTTTTTGAAAAAATTGACGCCGAACTTAAAATTGCTTGCCTTTGAACCGGACGCCGAAAATTTTAAAATGTTGCGCTTGAATTTAATTCTTAACGATTTGGAAGAAAAAACTATTGCTGAAAATTACGGGCTCGGAATTGAAGAAAGCGAACAGGTAATGTATAGGGCAGCTACTAATCCGGGGGCGAATACTTTAATTGAAGAAAATACTCTTAATAAACGGTATACTGGTTTATCAACCGCAACTGTAAAAATTATTTCGCTGGACAAATATTTTGAAGAAAAAAATTTAAATGCTGAAGATATAAAGTATATTTGGATTGATACTGAAGGTTTTGAGCCGCAAGTTTTACTTGGAGCACAAAATATTTTAAGAAAAAATCCTGCGCCAATCTTTATGGAATTTAATCCTCAACTATGGCAAAAATCCGGTTTTTACGAAAAAATGATGGAACTTTTAAGCGAACTCTATGAAAGTTATATTTGGATTGAAGAGGCACTTTCTACTTCAAAGGCAATAACATATCCGCTTGAAAAATTATGGGAATTTCAAAATTTCACAGCTGATTGTGGAGAATTGGGCGATATTTTCTTAATCAAAAAATCTTAGTGAATCGCAAATAAAATTTTCCGGCGCGTGGCAAAAGTTGCGCGTCTTTTTTTATTTGGAGAAAAATTTTTTGTATTCAACGCCGAACTCATGTAGCGATTGAATAACTGGCAGCGTCATTTTTCCCAACTATGAAAGTGCATATTCAACGTGGCGTGGAAAAAGTTCCGTTGTCTTGCCGCAAAATAATTTCAACGTCTTCCATTTGCCGCAGTTGCTCAATCAAAACTTTGAATTAATTCTCGTCAAAGATTTTTTTTATTTGTTGAATCTTAACGGTGCACCTTTGAATGATAAAAATTTTTCACTGGCTGTTTAAAAGTTATAAAGTCTGACTCCAAATGGAATTTTTTAAAATCGCCTTTGATGAAAATATTTTTAGCCATAGAGACTGCGCGTAAATGTAAAATAATTTTCTGTGTGTAGTTGTATTGTAGGTTTAATTGTTTCTCGTATTCTTTTTCAAGTCGAAATACTGATAACGCCGGTTACCATTTCTTCATACTGAAACGCAATTAAATCAAATGTTAATTTGCGGCGGGAATTTCAAATTTCCAACTGACTGAAATTTTTAACCAATCATCTGCTTGAAAAAATTTTACCTGCGCTTGATATTTTTCCAAAAAATTTAACAAGGTTTTCATTCCTGTACCGTATTTCCATACCGGCAAGCCTTTTTCATTTAGTTCCAAAATTTCCTCACAGCGATTTGATATTTCAAATGAAATTTTAAAATCTGCGCGACGGATTGATAAAAAAATTTCCCTTAAATCAGCGGGTTGTTTCAAGCTTGCCGAAATTGCGTTGTCAAATAAGTTTGAAAGTAAAATTGCAAAGTCTCCTTCGTTGGAAATTTCAAACGCCTGAACGTCAACTGATACTTTAATTCCCAAATTTTGCGCCTTTGCTTGATAAGTTAAAATTACCGCGTTTAAAATGGAGTTCGCCGAAATTTTATCTGATTCATCAGTTTTACCCAAAAGTTCATTTTGCAGTTGAATATGTTCAATCGCCGCTTGAAATTTTCCCTCCTTAACCATTGCCGAAATTAGCCGGTAATTGTGGCGCAGGTCGTGCCGAAATATCGCCAGTTGTTTTTGATTTT
>CALGGV010000012.1 GCA_937915725.1 uncultured Selenomonadales bacterium | reverse complement strand
GTTTTTGTTTTTGGCAAATTTACAAAATATTCGCCGCCGTATTCGCTCGGTTAAATCTATCCAAAAAATTACAAACGCTATGGATATGATAGCGCGTTCACGTTTCAACGCTGCGCGCGACACTTTACTTTCAAATATTCCTTACGTCGATAAAACGCGGGAAATTATTCGCCGAATTATGACACAAATGAACGTTTCAGAAAGTGAAAGCCCTTTCATAACAACGCGGCAAGGTTTAATTGAGGCGCAGTCACGCACGGACGGAAAATTTTTATTTTTGGTAATTGCGGCTGATAAAGGATTAGCGGGCGCGTACTCAAGCAACGTTTTAAAAGAGGCGCACGAAACTATAGAATATGACGGCACAAGCCCTTCAGATTCAGCCGCCGCAAAGGAAGAAAGTTTTCACAAACAAAACGTAGCCGCCCTTAGAGGCGGAATTGACGGCGAACAACTCCGCGCCCAAAAAGCCGCCGCTAAAGGTGGAGCTAAACGCACTGCCGCCAATTTAAGCGTTGCTAAAGAGTTCAAAGACGCAGATTTTGTTGATGAAATTGAATTAATAACTGTGGGCAGAAAAGCTACTTCACATTTCAAACAACGCGGCTACAATATTATCAAAAATTATGCCGGTATCAGTGAACGCCCAAATTATCACTACGCCAAAGAAATTGCAGATTTAATTATTGAAAGATTTATGAGCGGCGAAATTATTGACGTTACAATGATTTACACGCGCTTTAATTCGGCGATAAGTTGTACGCCGGAAGATGTTACACTTTTACCGCTGGTTACTGATGATTTTCCCTCTGAAACTACCGCTAAGGAAGAATACATTTATGAACCGAACGTTGTATCGGTTTTAAATGATTTTCTGCCGCGCAGAATCGCTACCAGAATTTACGGCGCAATGTTACACAGCGCAGCGGCTGAACTTTCTTCACGAATGAACGCTATGAGCAACGCTACCGATAACGCGCAGGAACTCGTCGGCAAACTCAATCTTTACTACAATAAAGTTCGTCAAGCCGGTATTACCAATGAAATTAACGAAATTGTCGGCGGCGCAAATGCGCTTGAGTAACGGCGGTAAAAAAATATGCCACTAAAACCTAAACAAATGATCCAGTTTTTGCAACAAAACGGATTTAAAAAAATTCCAAACAGCGGCGGTAGTCATCAGAAAATGTACAATCCCATTACAAAACTTAGAACAATCGTACCAATGCACAAAGGCGATTTGGATAAAGGCACAGAGCAAGCAATATTGAAACAAGCAGGATTGAAAAGTAGGTGAACGCTATGAAAGTTTATTATCCGGTAATTTTTTTTAAAGATGAAGACAACAAATTTGTTGGTGTAGTTCCTGATTTGCAAGGCTGTCTTACTCAAGGCGATGATTTAACAGATGCTATGTATTGGATTAAAGATGCTATAGGAACGTGGCTTGATGATCCTATGGAAAAAGACTACCCGCCGCCTTCAAAAGTCAGCGATATTGACACTTCAGAATATCCAAATGCGATAGTTAATATCATTGAGTTTGATTTTGACGAATGGAAAGAATCATTAAACCTAATTCATAAATCACGGGAAAAAGCCGGAATGTCGGTAAAAGAATTATCGGACTTAATCGGCGCGCCTTATCGTACTTTAAAAAATTGGGACGAGGGTACGACAAAGCCGCCAAAATGGTTACAAAAATTAATCGTTGAAAAAATTGAAAACAGTTTAGTAAATCCCTAATATTACATTTGAAAGGAGAAATTTTTTTGGCAAAAGGAAAAGTAGTTCAAGTTATCGGCGCGGTTGTCGACGTGGAATTTCCAGCCGGTGAACTGCCAAAAATCTTGAACGCAGTACATATAACCGGAAAATCCGGCGATGTAGAAATTGATTTAATTGCTGAAGTTATGCAACATTTGGGCGACAGTGTCACACGTTGTATCGCTATGAGTTCAACTGATGGACTTGTGCGCGGTATGACAGCTGAAGATTTAGGCTCACCTATCACAGTTCCTGTTGGTGAGGCTTGCTTAGGGCGCGTCTTCAATGTTTTGGGACAAACTGTTGATAACAATCCTAAGCCCGTTGGCAACAAAGAAAATTGGCCAATTCACAGACCGGCTCCAACTTTTGAAGAACAAGAAACTTCAGCACAAATTTTGGAAACCGGAATTAAAGTTGTTGACTTAATCGCGCCGTATTCTCGCGGTGGTAAAATCGGATTATTTGGCGGCGCGGGCGTCGGTAAAACAGTTTTAATTATGGAACTGATTCACAATATTGCAACGGAGCACGGCGGCTACTCGGTATTTTCCGGCGTCGGCGAACGTACCCGCGAAGGTAACGACCTTTGGACAGAAATGACAGAATCCGGCGTTATCGATAAAACCGCGCTTGTTTACGGGCAAATGAATGAACCGCCCGGCGCAAGAATGCGCGTTGCTTTAACCGGCTTGACAATGGCTGAATATTTCCGCGACGTGCAAGGGCAAGACGTTTTGTTATTCATTGATAACATTTTCAGATTTATTCAAGCAGGCTCGGAAGTTTCCGCACTTTTAGGGCGTATGCCTTCCGCCGTCGGTTATCAGCCTACACTTACAACGGACGTTGGCGCGTTGCAGGAAAGAATCACTTCAACTAAACACGGCTCAATCACTTCAGTACAAGCTGTTTATGTTCCTGCGGACGACTTGACAGACCCTGCGCCTGCTGCAACTTTTACGCACTTGGACGCTACAACAGTTTTAAGCCGTCAAATTGCTGAATTGGGAATTTATCCCGCCGTTGATCCGCTTGATTCAACTTCAAGAATTTTGGACCCACATATTATTGGGCAGGAACATTACGAAGTTGCACGCGGCGTTCAAGCAGTTTTGCAAAAATATAAGGAATTGCAAGATATTATAGCTATTCTCGGTATGGAAGAACTTTCTGAAGATGATAAACGCACAGTTTCACGCGCCCGCAAAATTCAGCGTTTCTTGTCTCAACCGTTCGCAGTTGCTGAGGCGTTCACAGGCTCGCCCGGTAAATATGTTGCCTTGAAAGACACAATTCGCGGCTTTAAAGAAATTCTTTCCGGCAAGTATGACGATTTACCGGAAGGCGCATTTTATATGGTTGGTGGAATTGAGGAGGCTGTCCAAAAGGCGGCTAAACTCAAAGAGGCTTAATCGTTGCTGAAACTTTCTTTTAGAATTAAAAATCCGATAAAAGGAGGTGAAACCCGTTACTGAAAAAATTATGTTGCCTTTTAAAAATTTGCCCGTAATTGCCGTTTTTAAGGGCTACAAGGGGTGTTTGACGCTCTGTATATATAAATTATATCAAAAAACTTTTTAAGGCGGCTTACAGGCGATTTTAGCGCAAATTTTCGGTAACGGCGTAAGCAATGGCTACGATTAAACTTGAATTGGTTACTCCCGACAAAGGCGAAGTTTTATCCAAAGATATTAATATGTTAATCGTACGCTCAACGGCGGGTGAATTGGGAATTTTGCCGCGTCACGCAAATTTATTGACAGAATTGCAACCACACGCAATGAAAATCAAAGCTGAGGGCGGCGATAGTTTTGTAGCTATTGGCGGCGGCTTTATGGAAGTTACGCCAACTCAAATTACAATTTTGGCGGATTCAGCCGAATTGCCCGACGATATTGACGTTGAAAGAGCAAAGGCGGCACTTAAACGCGCTGAAGAAAGAATCGCACAATACAAACAAGCTACAAAAGATTCACTGATTGATATTGCGCGCGCTAATTCGGCACTTGCCCGCGCTAAGGCTAGACTTTTGGTTAAAAACATTCCGTTCAATTAAATGATTAATAATTCCCGCTGAAAGCACGGTGGGATTTATTATACAACCATAAAATATTTTTATTAAAAAAATTCGGACACAGTCTCGCTCCATTTAATTTGGTAGCCGCTGTGTCCGTTTTTTTCGTATGGAATAGCCTCACCGTATTCTTTGCCTTTTTCCGTCAAAATATATCCGCCGTTACTGTCTTTTTCTTGCAAGCCCAATTCAACTAATTTTTTATTGACTGCCTGTGCAGATTTTCACAAAGTTTATCTAATTCAAAACAAGCGTCATTAAATGAAATTCTGAAAAATTCGCCTCTAATACGATAAGCATCAAAAATTTCGTGGCAAGTTTGCTCAATCAGATATGCAATTTCTGAATCAAAAAATTCTGTGCAATAGCCGTTGACAATTTCAAGCCCGCTACTTGTTATTATCGTTTGCATTCTTTGGCGGACGTTTTGAGTATATCCAATTTTAACAGTGCCATTGCTCATTTCAAAAACATAAACGCATTTTAAATTAGAAATTGTTTCTGCAGATTTTGCTGATTCAAAAAGTTTATTTAAAATATTTTCAGTACTATAAATTCCTACTTTTTGAAGTGCTGGCAAAACTTCAGAAGTTATCCAGCGTTTAAATTTTTTTGCCGTTGGAAGTTTGGAAGAAAGAATCAAACTGAACAAGCCGCTAATGTTAATAAAAATCATTCCACGCGGGCTGTTGATTGTGAAAATGGTGTCAGTATGTAAATTCATCAAATCGGCAGGTTTAAGAATTAATTTATCTTCGACGTCAACGTGTTCACGAATCGCTTTGTCGGTGTCTTTGTACTCTAAAGAATTTGCCGCATCCTTCCCTGCAAACCAATCAACGCCGTCAATAGTAATTGTACGAAGTTTGCCAAATTCTTCGTGCTGAAAAATTTGAATTTGATTTTCCATATAAAAAAACGCCCCCTTAAAATTTGATTGACAATTTCTCGTAAGGCGTTTATAATCTAATTGTAAGATATTTAAACGCCTTGCGTTTGTTTTGATAAACTTATTTTACAGTAAAGGGGCGAATAAGTCAATGTATCTTAAGAAAAAATATTGCTTGTTCGCCCGCAAAGGCGAATTTTTTTTGCGCAAAATTATTTTCCATATAAAAAAACGCCTCCTAAAATGTTTTATTTGACAAAACACCCAGAAACGTTTATAATCTAGTTGTAAAGATTCTTGGAGTCGTCTCTGGGTAATTTAATCTTTAAGGCAGTGATATTATATCAAGTTGAGACGACTAAGTCAATTATATTCGTAAGAAATTTATATAAAAGATTAGCCGCCGCAAGGCGGTTTTCTTTTTGCAAAAATTATTTTCCATATAAAAAAACGCCTCCTTAAAATTTGATTAGATAAAAACTTGACAATCAACCAACGGCAAGGTATAATTTCATCATAAAAAGTGTAAATCACGCCGTTGTTAATATTTAGTTTTTTATCTAAAAATATTATACTACAACGGTTTAAATAAAGCAAGTAAAAAAGTTGCCGCAAGGCAATTTTTTTTGCGCTAAATTATTTTCCATAATAAAAAACGCCTCCAAAATGTTTTATTTGACAAACACCCAGAGACGCTTATAATTACATTGTAACCTTTTAAAGTCGTCTTTAAGTGTTTTGTTAAGTTGCAAATGAATTATATCAAGTTGAGACGACTAAGTCGATTATATTCGTGAGAAATTTATATAAAAGATTAATCGCCGCGAGGCGGTTTTCTTTTTGCAAAAAATTATTTTCACTTAATCTTCAGCAATTCTTGACAGGCAAAAATTTTTGTGATAGGATTTTCGGCGTTATGGAGGAGTGTCCGAGCGGTTGAAGGTGCTTGACTCGAAATCAAGTGTAGCTAATAACTACCGTGGGTTCGAATCCCACCCCCTCCGCCATTTTTGAAATTTACAAGTCCCGCAATTCGGCGGGGCTTTTTTGGTTGACGATTTAGCGCAGTTTTGATAAAATTTCTGAAAAAATTAGGAGCGTGAACGATTTGGATAAAAATCAAATTGAAAAAATTGTAGCAGAAAAAATTGACGCCGCACTTAAAGCAAATGATACACCGAAAAAATTTTTCATAACTGAAAACGGACGCGGCGTGGTTGACGGCGGCGACTTGTATAACGCGGTTTTATCTGAAGTTTTAAACGTCATGAAAATTGCGCTTGCAGATATTATTTCTGAAGTAAATGCCAAGCCCGCTGAAAAAACTGTTTCAACGGCAAAAAATCCAACTGCTAAAAAATAATTTTTTTACGTAACTAAAAAACCGTCCCATTTAGGACGGTTTTTTTTGCAAATTTATCGTAAAGCTTTTTAATTTCTAATTGGCAACTTCGGAGATATTTTGATTTTCTTCTTCGTCAAGGTAAATAATTTTCGGCTCTGCGCCTTCTTTAATACATTCTTCAGTAACAATAACTTTGCGCGGTCTTTCGGTTTTTGGAATATCAAACATAACGTCAAGCATTGTATCTTCAATAATTCCTTTGAGGGAACGTGCGCCGGTTTTTCTTTCGATAGCTTTTTTGGCAACGGCTAAAAGTGCCGCCTCTTCAAATTCAAGTTGAACATTATCCATTGCCAAAAGTTTTTGATATTGTTTAACGGGAGCATTTTTAGGCTCGGTTAAAATTCTCAAAAGTGAATGTTCGTCCAAAGTTTCAAGCGTACAAATTACCGGCAAGCGTCCAATAATTT
>CALGGV010000011.1 GCA_937915725.1 uncultured Selenomonadales bacterium | reverse complement strand
ATTAAAATTAAGGGGCTTAAAAATTTTTTAGGTAAAAAAGTACAGGCGATTAAGAAAAGGCTTGCCACGTTGAAATTTTAGCCCTTTTTGGCGATATTTTGTAGGTTTGAAGAAAATTAAAATTGAAAATTTTGTGGCAAAGAATAAGGAAATTAGCGCAGGGAAAATCCCTAGTCCTTAACCCTTAGCCCTTACTTCTTTAGACTAAAAATATTAAAATTAAGGGGCTTAAAAATTTTTTAGGTAAAAAAGTACAGGCGATTAAGAAAAGGCTTGCCACGTTGAAATTTTAGCCCTTTTTGGCGATATTTTGTAGGTTTGAAGAAAATTAAAATTGAAAATTTTGTGGCAAAGAATAAGGAAATTAGCGCAGGGAAAATCCCTAGTCCTTAACCCTTAGTCCTTAGCCCTTATTTTGGAGGCAAATTGGATGAAAAAAATAAATCTGGCGATTGTCGGAGTAACTGGCGCAGTCGGACAGGAATTTTTAAATTTAATTGAAGAAAGAAATTTTCCTTTTGCAAATTTAAAAATGCTTGCGTCTTCGCGCAGTGCCGGTAAAAAAATTAATTTTATGGGCAAAGAATACACAGTTGAAGAAACAACCGAAAATTCTTTTGAAGGCGTTGACATTGCACTTTTTGCGGGTGGCAAGGCAAGCAAAGTTTTTGCTCCGGCGGCAGTTAAAGCCGGTGCAGTTTGTATTGATAATTCCAGTACTTTCAGAATGGATAAAGACGTACCGCTGGTTGTTCCTGAAGTCAACCCGCAAGCGATTAAACGTCATAAAGGAATTATTGCAAATCCCAACTGCTCTACAATTATAATGGTTATGGCGTTAAAACCTTTGTATGATATTTCCAAAATCAAGCGAATTGTTGTTTCAACTTATCAAGCAGTTTCCGGCGCGGGGCGTGAAGGTATGGAAGAATTAAAAAATCAACTTGACGCACTTGCAAAAGGCGAAGAAATTCAGCCAAAAATTTTACCGGTTGCCACGCTGGATAAACATTATCAAATTGCCTCAAATCTTTTGCCGCAGATTGATATTTTTATGGATAATCTTTACACCAAAGAAGAAATGAAAATGATTGACGAAACGCGCAAAATTATGGAAGACGACACAATGAAAATCACGGCAACAACTGTTAGAGTTCCGGTTTATCGCAGTCACGCCGAGTCAGTCAACGTTGAATTTGAAAATGAAGTTTCAGTTGAATCTGCGCGAGCGGCGTTGGAAAAATTTAGCGGGGTAATTGTAAGGGATAATCCTGCAGAAATGCTTTACCCGCAACCTTTGGAAACTTCCGGCAAAGATAATGTTGAAGTTGGAAGAATTCGCAAAGATTTTTCAGTTGAACATGGTTTAAATTTTTGGGTATGCGGAGACCAAATTAGAAAAGGCGCGGCGTTAAACGCGTTGCAAATTGCGGAATATTTAATTAGGCAGTAGGCAGAAGGCAAAAGGCAGTAGTTTTTTCACTCTTGCCTAATGCCTCTTGCCTAAATTTCGACTGAAAGGAGAAATTTCTATGGTTAGCGATGAAACAATGATGTTCAGTTTTGGCGTTGAGGAAAATCGCGCAGAAAAAGTTATAAAAATTGCGTATCAAGCAATGACTGAAAAAGGTTATAATCCCGTGCATCAGCTTGTAGGTTATCTTTTAAGTGGAGATCCTGCATATATAACAAGTCATTTGGATGCGCGCAGTAAAATTCGCAAGGTTGAACGTGATGAACTTTTGGAAGAACTTGTAAGAACGTACCTTGAAAAATTGGAGAAAAAATCTTGAGAAGTTTAGCACTAGATATTGGCGATAAAACTATTGGAATTGCGGCAAGCGATTTATTAAATTTAACTGCGCAGGGCGTCAAAACAATTAAACGCACTTCAAACAAGGAAGATTTACGGCAACTCGGCGAAATTATTAAAAAATACGACGCCGAAAATTTGGTTATAGGTTATCCAAAAAATATGAACGGCACGGAAGGCGAAAGATGCGAAATTGTAAAAAAATTCGCTGAAAAAATTTCAAAGTCTTTTCCAAATGTCAATCAGATTTTTTGGGACGAAAGATTAAGCACAGTTGCGGCAGAAAAAAATTTAATCGCCGCAGATGTCAGCCGCGCCAAAAGAAAACAAGTTATTGACAAAATGGCGGCAGTTTACATTTTGCAAGGTTATCTTGACAGTTTAAATCAGAAAGGAAATATTACAATGGCTAAAAATAATCAAGTAAAAGATTTTGAAAATAATCAGGAAGAATTTTTTGACGACGAAGAAGGAATTTTGGTAGAAATGACTGACGAAGAAGGCAATGTTTATTATTATGCTGAAGAAATGATAATTCCGGTCGGCGATGAACGCTTTGCAATTCTGGTTGAAGTTCACAATGACGAAGATGAAGAACACGAACACCATTGCCATTGCGGCGAATGTGAAGATGAAGACTGCGATTGCGGCGATGTTATTATTGCAAAAATTGTTTTGAATGAAGACGGCGAAGAAGAATATATTGAGCCGACAGATGAAGAATTTGAGGCAGTACAAGACGCTTATGAAAAGTTAATGTATGAAGCGGACGAATATTAATGAAAGTCGAAAAAGTTTCCGGCGGTAAAAAATCCGGCGATGAACCTAAAAAAAATCCTGCGCCCGCAAAAAAAAATTGGGGCGATAAAATTTTGTCGCCTTTCGTGGCTTTAATGGAAATGTTCGCCGAACTTTCGCCAAAATATGTTATTTCAGTGGCGGCGGCGGTATTTTTTTGCATTTTTGTAATTGGCGCGGTTTTAATTTTTGCAGACCCCAAGCCGGTAAATATTTCTTCAAATTCCAATAATGGTAAAAAAATTCATGTGAAGGTTACGCGCGGAATGACAACGGCGGAAATTGCTGAACAACTTGCAGATAAGGGCGTTATTTCCAGCAGTTTAAAATTTAGATTTATTTCGAGAATGCGCGGCTATGACGGGCAAATGAAACCTGGTACTTATATTTTTACGGCGGCAATGTCTGATGAAGATGTTTTTGAAAAAATTTTGAACGGCGCAAAACACCTTGAGAAATTTACAATCCCTGAAGGTTTTACAGTTAAAGAAATTGCGGCGCGCCTTGAAAGTGCAGATTTAGTTGACAAGGAAGATTTTTTAAAGGCGGCAGAAAAATTTCAACCTTACGATTATATGACGCCGAAAGAAAATGTTTTGTACGAGGCTGAAGGTTTTCTTTTTCCGGAAACTTATTCAATAGAAAGTGATTATAGCATTGAAGAAATTTTAAAAGTTATGGCGGGCGAATTTAACAGCCGCTTAACTGACGAAATGCGGGCGCGGGCAAAGGAAATGAATTTGTCAATTTATGACTTGATAACGCTTGCCTCCCTTGTTGAAAAAGAAGTTCGGTACGACGAAGATAGACCGGTTGTCGCGCAGATTTTTTTGAAACGTCTAAAACTTGAAATGCCGCTGCAATCTGATGCAACTTTGCAATATTTGATGAACGCGCCGAAGGAAGATGTTTCTATTGAAGATACAAAAATTGATTCTCCGTACAACACCTACCAAAATATAGGCTTGCCGCCGGGGCCTGTAGCTAATCCGGGAATTGCGGCGATTGAGGCTGTGCTTTATCCTGCAGACACGGATTATTTGTATTTTGTGGCTGATAGGGAAGGGCACAATCATTACGCCTATAGTTACGAGGAGCATTTGAATTTGGTTAATCAGTATCGTTGATTTAAGGCAAGAGGCAGTAGGCAAAAGGCAGTAGGCAAGAGGCAAGAGGCAAAAGGCAAGAGGCAAGAGGCAGTAGGGAAAATCCTATTTTGAAAAAGGAGAAATTTTTTTGATAGAATTGTTGGCACCTGCAGGGAATTTTGAAAAATTGCAAGCCGCTTTAATTTACGGCGCGGACGCTGTTTATATTGGCGGGAAAAATTTCAGTCTGCGCGCTTACGGCGATAATTTTACTGAAGAAGAAATTTTAAAAGCGGTTGAATTTACGCACAAACTCGGAAAAAAAATTTACGTGGCAACAAATATTTTCGCACATAACGCAGATATTGCGGAACTTGAAAAATATTTTAAATTTCTGGACGGCGCGGGCGTTGACGCGGTTTTAATTTCTGATTTAGGCGTTTTTACTTTGGCAAAAAGTTTAACGAAAAATTTACAGTTGCACGTAAGCACGCAAGCAAATGTTACAAATTATCGCACGGCTAATTTTTTTCACGAAATGGGCGCAAGTCGAATTGTTTTGGCGCGTGAATTGACGCTTGAGGAAATTTTGGAAATAAAAAAAAATTGCGCGGCTGAACTTGAAATTTTTATTCATGGCGCAATGTGTATTTCGTATTCCGGCAGGTGTTATCTTTCGCACTATTTGACAGGGCGCGACGGCAACAAGGGCGCGTGTACTCATTCTTGTCGCTGGAAATATTCTTTGTTGGAAGAAAAACGCCCAAATGAATTTTTTGAAGTTGACGAAGATTCACGCGGCGCGTACATTATGAATTCAAAAGATTTATGTTTGTTGCCTTACCTTGATAAAGTCATTGAAAGTGGCGTTGCGTCCTTGAAAATTGAAGGGCGAATGAAAAGCGTTAATTACGTGGCGGGCGTCGTCAAAGTTTACAGACAAGCGATTGACGCTTATTTTGACAATCCCAAAAATTTTACAATTCGCGCAGATTGGCTTGAGGAATTGGATAAAGTTGCACATCGCCCCTACACGACGGGATTTTTTATCAGCGACGGCGCGCCAACTGAAATTTATGATACTTCAAAGCCGAAACGTTCAAGTAATTTTTTGGGAATTGTAAGGGATTTTGACGCAGAAAAAATGGTTGCAACGATTGAACAGCGCGGCAAATTTGAAATTAATCAAGTTGTAGAGTTTTTTCAACCGCGCGGTAAAACTTTTCAACAAAAAATTTCTGAAATGTACAATGAAGACGGCGAAAAAATTTTATCCGCGCCGCACGCTCAACAAATTGTTAAAATTCCCGTCATTCAAAAAGTTGAAAATTTTTCTTTAATGAGGTGTTAAAAATGACGGAACTTGAGAAACTTCACGCAGGGCTTGAATATGATTTTTATGATCCTGAAGTTGACGCCTTAAAATTAAACGCGGTTAAACTTTGCCAAAAACTTAATTTAATAGACGTTACACAGTACGAAGAAAGAGAAAAAATTATTCGTGAACTTTTTGGAAGTGCAGGCGAAAATCCTGTTGTGTTGCCGGTTTTCAACTGCGATAACGGCAAAAATATTCACGTCGGAAATACTTTTTTGGCGAATTACAACGTTACAATTTTGGATATTATGGAAGTTCAAATTGGCGATTATGTGATGATTGGTCCCAATACTTTAATTACAACGGTAAATCACCCGCTGAATCCAATGGGCAGGAGAAAACATTTGGGAATTGGTAAGCCCGTAAAAATTGGAAATGACGTATGGATTGGCGGAAATGTTACAATTTTACCGGGAGTCACTATTGGAAATAACGTTGTAATTGCGGCGGGCGCGGTTGTCACAAAAGATATTCCCGATAATTCTTTGTTCGGAGGTATTCCGGCGAAATTTATAAAAACTCTGCCAAATGATGTGGAGGGATAATTTATGAGGGATTTTTTAAAACAGATTTTCGGCGGCAATGCTGAAGAAGATTTAATCACGCCGGTTGATACTGCAAATGCTATTCGTAAATCAATTACAGTTTCCGGCAAAGTGCAAGGCGTAGGATTCAGATATTTTGTACGTCAAGAGGCGCGCGCGCTCGGAATTACCGGCTGGGTTATGAATCTTAAAGATGGTACTGTTACAATGGAAGTTCAAAGTACCCCGCAAGTTATCGAAGAATTGATTGAGCGGCTGAAAAAAGGCAACGGTTTTTCAAAAGTTGTACAGCTGAAAAGTTACGATTTAGCGGTTGTTGAGGGGGAAAATAAATTTGGAATTAAATATTAATACAAAAAGAATTTTGGTATTGCACGGACCGAATTTAAATTTGTTGGGGACGCGCGAGCCGGAAATTTACGGCAACTTGACACTTAACGATATAAACGAAATTTTGGAAACACGGGCAAAAGAATTGGGCGTAGATGAAATAAATTTTCTGCAGTCGAATTTTGAGGGCGAATTAGTCGAGGCGATACAAAAAGCGCGCGGGCGTTACGATTTTATTTTATTGAATGCGGCGGCTTTAACTCATTATAGTATTGCCCTGCGCGACGCAATAGCGGCAATTCCCGTACCGGTTATAGAAATTCATTTGTCGAACGTCCACAAGCGCGAAGAATTTCGCCATAAATCGGTAATTGCGCCGGTAGTTATGGGGCAAATTTGCGGATTTGGAATTGATAGTTACATTGCGGCGTTAGAAATTGCAATTCGCAAACTTCGCAGGAGTTAATTTTAATGGAACAAAGATTAAAAAATTTGTACAAAAAAATTTCGGCTGAAGAAATTGACGCGGTAATAATTTACAAGGCGGCGAATGTTTTTTATTTCAGCGGATTTCGCGGCGACAGTACGATTTTATTAATTGGAAAAAATTTTCTTAAATTGATAACTGATTCACGTTATATTGAACAGGCAAGACTTCAAACTAAAAATTTTGAAATTGTCAAACAAGAGGACGGGCTTTTCAAAAAATTAATCGAGGAAATAAAAAGTTGTGGCGCAAAAAAATTCGGCTTTGAAGGTAGAGTGTTGACTTTTGACGAATATAACAACTTGAAAGAAAATTTGGCAGGCGTCGAATTAAAATCCGTTGAATTGGATTCATTGCGGCAGATTAAAGACGCGGCAGAAATTTTTAACATTCGCAGGGCTTGTGAAATTGCCGATAAAGCGTTTGCAGAAATTTTGAATTTTATCAAGCCGAATATTACAGAAAATGAAGTTGCCGCCGAGCTTGAATACCTTATGAAAAAATTGGGCGCAGAAAAAAATTCTTTTGATACTATTGTAGCGTCCGGCGTTCGTGGAAGTTTACCGCACGGCGTGGCAAGCGATAAAAAAATTTTGAGCGGCGAATTTGTTACAATGGATTTTGGCGCAATTTTTCACGGCTATTGTTCAGATATGACGCGCACAATTTTTGTTGGCAAGGCTACTGACAAGCAGAAAAATCTTTACAACGCCGTTTTGAACGCACAACTTCACGGCTTGAAATTTATCAGAAAGGGCGCAAGCGGTAAAGCTGTTGATGCCGCCGTTAGAGAAATTTTGGCGCACGCAGATTTAGAAAAATATTTTACGCACGGCTTAGGACACGGCGTAGGAATTGAAATTCACGAAGAACCGCGCCTTAGCCGCCTTAGCAAGTGCGAAAGTCTTCAGCCGAATATGATTGTTACAGATGAACCGGGAATTTATATTGAAAATGTTGGCGGCTTAAGAATTGAAGATACAGTTTTAGTTACAGATGGCGACGCCGAAACTTTGACAAAAAGTCCCAAAAATTTAATCGAGCTGTAAAGGCGTTTTTTATCAAATTTAAGCGGCTTTAAATTTTTTAGGTATATTTGTTAGGAAAATAATTCAAAGGCTTGTTACGTTGAAATTTTCCGCCAAAAAATCGATTTTAAATGGCTTAAAAAATTTTTTGAGGTGAAATTTTTTGTCCGACAAAATTTTTTTAATGACTGTTGAAAATTTTTCCCAAACTGTTGAACAAATTGACACCGAATTTTCAAAAACTAAGGCAACCAAAAAAGAATCATTAAACGCGCAACTTTTGCTTGAAGAAACTTTTATTCGGCTGGTAAATATCGGCAAGGCTGAAAGTGCCAAAGTTAAAATTTCTCAACGTTTCGGCGATTTGACTTTACAAATTGAAAGTGAAGGCGCAGAATACAACCCACTGATTTCTGTCACGGATTACGACGAAAATGACGAAGATTATTTTCGTACGGTAATTTTAAAATCTAACGCCCACAAAATGACTTACACCCGCAAGGGCAATAAAAACCTCGTTATAATTCAAGTTCACGAAAATACCAACAAGCAACTTCATTATACACTTATTGGAATGATTAGCGGAATTATTTTTGGCGTCATTTTGAAAATCTGCGCGACGCCGGAAACAATTTCAATTTTCAATGAAACAATCGGCGGCTCCGTCAATACAATGTTTATGAACGCGCTAAATATGACGATCGCTCCGGTAGTTTTTTTCAGTATAATAAGCGGCATTACCGGCTTAACGAATTCGGCAAGCGTCGGAAGAATCGGCGGAAAATTAATCGGCTTGTATTCTTTGACAACGATCATTGCAATTTGTTTAGGCTTAACATTGGCGCACTTTACCTTTGCAAGCGGCGTCCCACAAGTAGGAATAGTTGACGGCACGGCGTCTACTGAAAGACTTTCTCTGCTGTCTGCGATTGTCAACATAATCCCAAAAGATTTAGTAACGCCCGTAATTGAAAGAGGGCTTTTACAAATTATTTTCGTTGCCGTAGTTTTTGGCTTGTGCATTAACAAACTCGGCGATAAAGTAAAAATGATTAACGATTTTGCAAGGGAGGCAAATACTTTTTGCTTGACGCTTATTACGGCTATTGCGGCGTTTATCCCGCTGATAACATTTTTTGCAATGGCAAGACTTGTGATAAATTTGGGTATGGATTCTGTAATTTTACTGGCAAAACTTTTAGCGTGTTTTGTGTTTGGAAATTTGCTGATGATTTGTACATACAGTTCAATGTTGCTGGTATTCGGTAAAATTTCTCCAATTCCACTGTTAAAAAAATTGCCGAGTTTTGTAGCGGTTCCTTTTGCAACAAGTTCTTCAAATGTTACAATGCCGTTTACAATGAAATTTTGTACAGAAAAAATTGGAATTTCGCCAAAAATTTCTTCCTTCTCAATTCCAATAGGCGCAACGGTAAACATGGACGGCACGGGGATTTTTTATTCAACAACCTGCATAATGCTTTTAAAAATGTACGGCGTGGAAATTGACAGCGCGGCAATTTTTACTTTGTTGCTTGCAATTTTTACTGTTTCAGTTGGAACGCCCGGAATACCCGGCGGAGCTGTAGTTTTAATGGCGGCGATTTTGGGAATGTTTGGAGTTCCTGCCGAATCTGTAGCGATTATTTTTGGAATAAGTCCGATTGAAGACAGAATCAACACAACTACAAATGTTGTCGGCGATATTGGCGCAAGTACAATTCTTGCGAAAACCGAAAATTTGCTTGACACAAAAATTTATTATAAAATATAAAAAAATTTTTTGGAGGAATTTAGCAGATGATTTCAAGTACCGATTTTAGGACAGGCTTAACGATTGAAATTGACGGCAACGC
>CALGGV010000010.1 GCA_937915725.1 uncultured Selenomonadales bacterium | reverse complement strand
GTCAATTTTTGTAGTTGCCGCGTTATCTGCATAGATTATTTTATTCAAAGAGTTTGCAACCGTCATTTTTAAATTCCTCAATCTTATCAAAAATATCTTGCGGCTCAACTTCCAAAAAATTTGCAGGGCATTCAATGCAAAATTTTTCAGCGGGCTTGAAATTTTGTAAGCTGATGAAGGATTGGCGAAAAAATTTTTCTGCAGTTCAAACATTAAATTTAGCACGTCGCAGTCAATTTTTGTAGTTGCCGCGTTATCTGCATAGATTATTTTATTCAAAGAGTTTGCAACCGTCATTTTTAAATTCCTCAATTTTATCAAAAATATCTTGCGGATCGACTTCCAAAAAATTTGCAAAGCATTCAATGCAAAAAAAATTCTTAGTCTTGACGCCCAAAAGTTTTTTATTTATTCCAATTTCATTTTTGGTTAAAGGATTTTTGCCGCAAGAAACGCAACGATAAATTTTTTTTGCCAATTAAATTACCTCGAATTTCGGAATATCTTTGCCCGCGTATTCAATATCAAGCAAGGCAAGTTGTTTTCTAATAATCGCCCGCATTTTGGCGGCGCGCTCCAAACAGTAACGGCTGAAAAGTTCTTTGTCAACGTCTTCAACGCGCCTTACATTCGGAAAAAATAATTTCAAGTACGCCGTCGCAATTCTTTTAATCGCCGCCGTGTCTCGCGTGTCAGATTTTTCGGGAACTTTAACAATTTTATCGACAATGGCGCGGTAACTTATATCGTCGCGCAGTTCGTGCAAAATGGAGCAAAAATATTCAGAGTTTAAAGCCCAGCCGCAAATTTTCATATCGTCATTCATTCTCGGAATATTCCAGCCCTTAATAAAGCCGTGGAAACGCTCGATAAGTGCAGATTCATGAAAAACCGGCGGCAATTCGTCAAACATATTTGTTTCGCCGTCCATATCCATTACACTTTTTGAAATATTGCCGCAAAGAATAACGCCAGCCTCCGCGTTGTTGGAATGGTTGCCGACAGTGTAAACGCCGTTTTCCAAAAAACCTTTCAAGGCGGCGCGCATTTCGTCAGTATCTTTGAAAGAAATTGTTTGCACTTCGTCAAGCGTTACAAAATCGTTGTAAGCAACAAGCCCTTCTTGAAGTTTCTGCATATCGTAAAACATTTTGGCGCGGCTCATAATTCCGCCGCTTGAGAGCCAGCCAAAACGACTTACACGCCCAAAAATATAAGATTTGCCCGTACCTTTCGGCGCAAGTTCAATCAGATTTAAATTTTTTTCGACAAAAGGTAAAAGCCGCGTCAACATTGTAAGTTTTTCTTCTTCATTTTCGTAACCTGCCGCGTTGTAGTCAATCGCTCCCAAAAGTATTTCAAGCCATTCTGAAAAAGAAAAATTTTTCCGCGCGTCTTTGTAAAATTCCAAATCGATTGTGTAAGGGCAAAAATTTTTAAATTTCAATAGACGAATTTTGCCGGGAATTTTTGGGCGTGCATTATAATTCGGCGGGCGATAACCAAGCTCAATCATTCCCCAAATTTCACGCCCGCCAACAAGTTCATCTTTGTACAAGTACCAAATATTTTCGTCAATCATAGTTTCTTTCGCCGAAAGTCCGAAATCCGGCAGTGAAAATGACGCCGCGCCGTTTGCAATGTCAATTTCTATTGAAACTTTCGCAAGCAATTTCACGCGCTCATTATCCAAAACAATTTTGCTTTTTATCGCCTTCCAGTCGTCTTTTTTGGGGATAAATTGACGCACAAAATTTGAAAGTTCGTCCGCGTCAAATTTTCCATCGCTGTCTTCAAACCGCCTTAAAAGCCAATCCCGCATAAACGAAGGCAAACTTAGCGCAGAAAAAAAATTGCTGTTTTTTAAATCTTTATAAACTACCGCATCGGCGAAAATTTTTTTTAGTTTATTGTCCATTGTCTTTACCCGTCATTCAAAAAATTCAAAGCCTTCATCGACTTTTTTAAGCGGCGCAGAAATTTTTTCTTTTGAAAAATTTTTAGTTTTAATTTTTGCGCCTAGCAAAGAAATTTCAATTACCGGTACTAAAATTTCTTCAAGGGTTGCGCCGCCGTGAACTTCAATGCTACTTAATCGCCCGCCGCTGAATCTTTCGTAATTCGCCAATACCCAATAGCCGTTTTCTTCGGTCGCGCAGGGCGGCTTTTCGTCAATTTCGTTTACCGGGCAACAGCGTCCGGAATGTTCGCCGCCGGTTATCATTCTGTAATTAATTTCACGCCCGTACATTACGGCAAGGCGGCTCGCTCCGTGATCTGAAGTCAAAATAATTTTTTCAGTGTCATTTTGAGTCAAAGAAATTTTTATTTCCTCAAGCGCGGCGTCAATTATTTGAAGTTCATTATCAATATAAATTGGAGCTGAACATTTACCCGCCGCGTCAAAATTTTCCTGCGAATGTTTCAAATCGTCCAACTGCGAATTTTTATCGAACTTTTCGCCGCGCCATTCTTCATAGAAATTTTTGTTTTGAGAAGTCAAAGTTGGTAAATCTGCGCGAGCGACTTTAATTTTTACAAAAAGTCCCAAAAATTTTGCCCGCGCCTCAATGTAACTTAAAAATTCCACGCCGAGCGCGTCCAGCCAATACAATTTTGCATTTTGGTCGGCACTTTCCAAAATTTCACGCCGCGTCTTAAATTTATTGTAAGGGCGTTCAATCGAAAATTTTTGCACTTGATTTTTAAAATTTTCGTCGTCAACATTGCAAACTTTAATTTTCTTGTACTGCCGAAAATATTCTGTAATTTCTGCGTCGTCAAAATTATAATCAGCCAAATAATCTTCCAGCGCGGGAAAATTTTTCTTGAGAATCTCAAGAATTTTTTCCTTGCCCTGTACAGCTTGAATCATCGCGTAGCGTTCAGCCGCCGTGTTGTCAGTCAAATATTTTACGGCGTTTGAAAAATCTTTGAGCCGTACAAGATATTCTGAAACAAATTGCGCAGAAATATTTTTGACTGCCGCCTTTCTTTTGGCGTAAAATTCATTAAAAGTTTTTTCGTCCTTAATTTCCAACAGCGCAAAAAATAAATTTCGCTGATAATCTTCATAAGTTTTTGAAATGCTGAAAACATATTTTAAGTATGAATCGGCAATTTGATTTTTAAAACCCGCGGCAAAAGTACGCCAATGTTCGAGCGCGTAACCTTTGCAGTTGTCGTCAAAAAAATATTCCTGCCATTGTTCCGCGTTTAAAGCGTCGGCAGAAATTTTTAAATTTGGATTCTGAATTTTAACTGCGTCATAGAAATTTTCTACAGATTTAACATTTTCAAGCGGCAGAAAAGTTTTCAGCGTCAAATTGAATTTTCCGCCTTCGACAAGCTTTAAAAATTCGCCAAAATTATCGGCGTCAGTTTCAATTTTCATATCGGGGCGATATTTCGTAACAGAAAAAATTACATTGCCGGCAACTTTGCAAAGATTGTTTGTGCGAAATTTAATATCTTCCGCGGCGAGCCGTTCAAGCAAATTTGAAATTCCACGGCAAAAAAAAATAACCTTATGATTAAAGTTGCTGTCCTGCAACCTGCGCAAAATATTTTCATCGCCGGTAAAATAAACATATTCGCCCAAGCCGAAAATCAGCGCGTTACTTTCAAACGTTTGTAGCCTTTCAAAAAATAAATCGCTGTCCAAAAAAAAATCGCCCATGCAAATTTCAGAAAGGTAAACCGGCTCAAAATCTTTGCCGAGCAATTTTTTTATTTCGTTGAATTTTGCCGCGTTGTCAGAAATTAAAAAGTACGGGCGCAAATTATCTTGTTGCAGGTAGATTTTAATTTTTTTTGCGGCGTCATTAGTTGTCAAATTTTCCATTTTAGGACTCCCTCAAAATTTTTAAGCCGACTTCAAAATTTTTATCAAGCAATTTAATCAGAAATTCTTTTGCCTTTTCGCTGGGCATTTGCATAATTTTTTCAGTTAATTTATCGTACGCGCCGCCGCTGTAATATTTGTTTTTGGCAAATTCTTTTATAAATTCAGCAAGTCCAAATTTTGGGTACCATTTATAAGCGTCATTTGAATATTTTGTTTCCAAGGCGTCACGAATTTCATTGTTATCTTCCAACAAAACGTCGTATTCGCCCAAAATTTTTTCTCTGAAGGCGCGTTCGATTTTTTCAGTATCTTTCATTGCGGCGAAGTATGCAGAATTTTTTTTCAAATAATCAATCGCAAATTTAATATCTTTTTCTTCCGGTTTGTACTCCGAAATAATCGTATCACAAACTTTTTTTGCGTTGTCAAGTTCACTTTTTGGAAAGATTATCAAAATAGGCGTGCGGTTATCCTTAGACCATTCGTTGGGCAATTTGACGCCTGCAACCTTGCGCCATAAATCCATAAGTTCATTTTTGAGGCGAGCTTTTTTGGTTTTCTGCGTCAATTCGTTCAAATTTTTTACAAACTGCGCTTGAGAATCAGCAAAAGATTTATGAGAAAGATTATACCAAACAGAATTAATTTCGCTGTCAGTCAAGCCGCTAAGTTGGAAAGAATATTTTTCACGCAAAATTTTAATCGGCGCGGAAATTGTTTCGTTGATTAAATCTGCATTTTCTGTCAGCTGATTCAAAAAATTTTCTCTTTGCTTTTGTGGAAGTTCATTTTTCGTACATATTGTTTTCAAAATGGCGAAAAAATCTTTTAACGGCGGGCAATAATCGCTGATAATATCAACAGGAATTTTCAAATTGCGCCCACAGAAATCTTTCCACTCGGCAACGCAGGAATTAAAAGATTTTCTGTTGCCGACGAATTTTTGACTTTCGACAATTATTTTGCAGTCAATAATAAATTTTTTTAAATCTTCTTCGGCGGTTTCCTTATCGTGCAGCCAAATTCCATCGCCTGAAGTGATTCTGCGGCGGCATTCCTCAACAACGTCATCTGTTCCGATTTTTTGCTCCAATTCAAAAATTATTCCGCCTTCAAAATTTTTTATAAAAGTTATAAAAATTTCACGACCTTTTTGTTCTGTCAGAAAAATTTTTAAATCGTCGAAAGTTTCCGGCTTATTCGTCAAAAATTGTCCGGCGCGTTCAGCCAATGCAGAAATACTTACAGCTTGTTTTGAGTTGGCAATTTCTGCCAGCAAATGTAAAAAATCCTTGTATTTGTCGGACGCCGCGTCCACGTAGCACCAAAAAGGATAACCCAAATTTTTTAATTTCAAGCGGAATTTCTGCGCGCTCTGCTCAACCGAAACATCTTCAGATACGCCGAAAATTTTTGTTGCAAATTCCATAAATTGCCGCTGATTCGGCGACATAATTTCAAGATATTTTGGGCGGTAACTGCGTGCGGGCATATAAAATTCCTTGATACTTTCGCCTATACATTCAGCCAATTTTTCAACGCTCATTGCGCCGCCCATATTGCCGTCAATTCCCGCGCTGTACCGGTAAGGATCCGCCGCGTATTCTTTCAGCAAAAAGCCCGTCAAAAAGGCATACAGATTAACAGGCATAAAGCCGCGCTCCAACAAAAATTTAAAAATTTCTTCAAAGGAAACACGAATATTTTTTTCAATTTCAGATTTAATAAAATCGTCCAATTCAATTTTCAAACGTGAAATATTTAAATTTGAATAAATTTCCCAATACTTGCCGGAAATTTGCCAAATATCGCCCAAAACCTTTTTAATTGCGTTTGTTTTGAAGGAGGCGTATTCCTGCTGTAAAATTCCTATCTCGGAATATTTTTTCAAATTTGACGTTTGAAAAATCGTACCGGCAATATTCGCATCGTCGAAAGAATAAGGAAAAAGCCTGCGTACGTTATCTTTCAATTCGTCGATAATTTGTTGGGAAGTTTGGCAAGAAATACCCGTGCGAATTTCGGTTTCAATTTCGGTTGCAGGGTAGTAAACAAAAAAACCGTTTGAAAAAGCGGCTTGCCATTCCTTCAAACAATCTGTAGCGTTAATTTTCATTTGGTCGGCTAAGGCGTTATCTTTGCCGCGCCAATATTTTTCATTTGCCGAATTTTCAACCCAGCGATTAAAAATTTCACTGTTCATCAAATTTGACGAGGCGTCAAGAAAAACAAGTCTTTTGTAGCGTGAATCTTTAACCGCGCCGCTTAACAAATTTTGAATTTTATTTTGCTCATTTTCATTGCGGGCGAAACAAACAACCGCTTTAATGTGATAATCTTCAGTTTCATTTGTCATGCGGTTAATTGTCAAGGTAAAATTATCTGCAGTAACATTTTGGAAAATGTAGCGTGCGTTCTGCGCGGTAGTCAAACTTTCTCTTAAACTTTTCAACAAATCGACGCTTGCGATTAATTCGCCAGTTCTTACATTTTCAATAATATCTTTTTTCAAACCTTCAATAGCTGCAAAGTCGCCGCTCAATGACATAGTTGCAAAAGTTGTAACTTTGCCGGGCTTTTTAAACAAAATATCTTTGCGTACTAAATCATTTGCGATAGATACGGCGCGTCCGTTTTCAAAATCTGAAACGCCCTTAAACGCAAGCTCAATATTTTTTTCGGTCGGGTGGAAAAGTTCAATATCGCCGCGTGATTCTTGATCTATTGCCTGAAAAATTAAAATTGTCTTCAGTACAACTTGTTCATCAAGATTTAAATTTTCTGCGTTTAAGGCGTAGGAGTCCAAAATTGCACGAATTGACGGCTTTAAATTCATACGTCCGACGTTGCCGCCGTTTTCGTCAGTGCCACTTTCATAAAAAAAATTCCAAAGATAATCTACCGTCAAAAGGTCGCCGTTTTCCGGACTTTTATTGGCGATAAAATATTGGAACGCTTTAACATTCGGATCGCTGTTTTTTACAAAATTAAAAATGCTCCGCTGATTGGAGGCAAAATAAGACGCAAGATTTTTAAGGATAATTGCGGCAACGGGGTGAATTGGCAAAATTCCTTTTAAAATTTTTTCGTCACGAATTTTTATAAATTCTGCAACTACTTCTCTTGACTCTGCGGTACGTTCAGCCAACGCGGCAGAAAGACAATTCCAGTCATTTTGAACTGTCTTTTTAATTTTAAGCGCGTGCCCAATGAGTTCAAAGGCGATATTGTCGGGCATTTTAATATTTCTGGTATTAAATCTGTCGCTTAAAATACGAAAATCTTGTTCGCCGCTGTTTGCAAGGCTTCCTTGTTCGTGCGTTGCTATGACAAGGTAAAAGGGCGCAATATTGGACAGCTCCGCCAATCTTTGAAATTCGTCAAGGTTATTTCGGTTATTGATAAAGAATTTTGAAAATTCATCCCAAAACAAGATTAAAGCTTGTAATTTATTTTCCGCCAAAACTTCGGTTATCCAGTCGATTAATTCTTTCATATCGATATTGAAGGCGCGGATACCTTCTTTTTCGCCGAGCTTTAAAATATCTTCGACGAGTTGTGAAACTTCACGGTTAGGATTTTTCAACCTGTCGATAATATCTTCAACGCGGCGATTTGCCAAAGTTGGGTACATTCTGTATTCGGGCTTTTTAATTTTGGCGCGGAACATTTCAAAATTTGCTTCATCGGCTTCAAGCCAATTTGCGATTTTGCCGCGCAGGGTTTTTGCGCCGTCGAATTTACAGCCGTTTTTTCTAAGTGCGGTGGTCAAACTTTCAAAAACTGCAAAGATTAATTTTTGTGTCGAGGTAATATCGCCGGTTGCGTAGCGGGACGCCGTTACAACTTTTCCGTTACGAATTGTGCGCAGTCTTTCGCGCAGGTCTATTTCATTTTTCAAATTTTCGTATTCGCCAAAATAAGCGTCGAAGTCTTTTTCAGAGCACGTCAAAAGATTTTGCAACATCCAAAGTATCCTTGATTTACCTGTACCGAAAGAGCCTTCAATCCACAAACTTTTTTTGTCTGTACGTGAAAGCGCGCGCTCCAATAACTTCAAAATTTCGACAATATCACGATGCGGAAAAGTTTCTTGCCATTTGTTTTTGGGGTCTTTGATTGAACTTTCATTTATTTCAGGGTAGTAGCCTTCGTCAATGTCAAAGAACTCAAAATAATTATTTACCTCGTGCGACAAAATTTTCACCCCTTAGAGTCAAACAAAAACAAAACGTCCTGCGAAGTTTTTTCCGGTACAAGCGAAATTTTTTCTAAGCCGTGCGTAAAGGTTGCGTTGATAAATTCAGGATAATTCGTTGACAGCCCGTTCAAAAATTGTTGCATTTCTTCATAATCTATACCGAAAATTTTTGTTGGACTTACACCGTCAGAATATGCATCATTCATCAACCGCGTTAAATTGAATTGATACCAGCCGCCCGTTGCCTCCGCAAATTTATACAGCGCGTATAATATAACCCGCCCGTCGTCAACTCTTGCCTTTGTGCGCTTAAGCGTTGCAAGGTTGCGCCCTTCACTTGTTGTTGTACCAAAATTTAATTCTGTACCAAGTGGAATTTCGCACAATCGTTTAAAAGCCTTCACGATAGAGAAAGTATTTCCGCGTGAAACTCCAATTTCCAAAAGTTTACTTTCGACAATTCCGCGTGCAATTCCTTCATTCAGCGGCAAATTTTCAACGTACCAGCGAATTTGCGCGTTATTGTAGACAAGATTAACCAAAATTAATCCCCACGCCGTCGGCGTATTGGTTCCAATTTTTTTTACCAACTCGGTAAATTCGGTAGGCTTTTTACTTTTTCTATCAACAAATTCAGAATCATAAAGAAAACGTTTGAATTTTGTATTTTGAACTGTTCCAAGTGTATTTTCATTTAAGAATAATTCAGGATTATCAAAAAAATTTTTAAGCCATTCAGATTTTGGCGCGTGGTCTGAAAAAGTATTTAAACCTTGCATTTTAAATGCTCCTTCGGTAGGTAATTTTATAGAATCAAAAATCAAACAGCCGGCGTTAAGTTCGTGACACTGTAAGCAGTGAACACATTTTTTTTCGTCAATGTGAAAGCCGCCTTTGAAAGAAATTGCGCCGTGTTGACAATTTGCCTCACAAACGCCGCAACCTTCGCAAGCCGCCACTTTATGAAAAACATATTTAAAATTTTTAATATTAGGCGTTTTGGCATAAACTTCCTTAAATTTGACAATAAGCCCCGCCGCGTTTTTTTCGACTTCATAGGGAAAAGGAATTTCGCCGAGTGTCTTAATCCATTCTTGCCAATCAGTTTTGGGCTTTGGAATTTTTATATAAATGTATCCGTCGCTTGTTTCTTCAGAGTAATTTTTTTGATTATTTAAAAGGTCTCTGCCATTTCTGCGATTTAACCAGCCACCGTTTGCAATGTACGAATCAATATTTTCAATGTTAATATTTTGGCGTATTAAATCAATGAATTTTTCAATTTCATTTGAGTAAGAAATATTTCTAAAAAAATTTGCTTTTTCGCCGCTCATTGGACAAAGTAAACAACCTGCGCGAGAATTTCCTTTTTTGTAAGTTTCGTTGATGGGCAAATTGCGCATAAAAATATAAAGCCAAATTTCGGCAGATCCCCATTCAAAAATTGAGTTGTGCGAAAATTGCCCGCGCTGTTTTTTTCCGAAATTT
>CALGGV010000009.1 GCA_937915725.1 uncultured Selenomonadales bacterium | reverse complement strand
TCCCAATATCTACGCATTTCACCGCTACACTGGGAATTCCGCTTACCTCTCCTGCTCTCAAGAATTCCAGTTTCCTACCCATCACAACTTTTACTGCTGCACTTTTAAGTAGGACTTAAAATTCCGCCTACGCTCCCTTTACGCCCAATAATTCCGGACAACGCTTGCCACCTACGTATTACCGCGGCTGCTGGCACGTAGTTAGCCGTGGCTTATTCAATCTTTACCGTCTCTGGTTATCTGATAACCCATTCGTCAAAATTAAAAGAGCTTTACGATCCGAAGACCTTCTTCACTCACGCGGCGTCGCTCCATCAGGGTTTCCCCCATTGTGGAATATTCCCCACTGCTGCCTCCCGTAGGAGTCTGGGCCGTGTCTCAGTCCCAATGTGACCGTTCATCCTCTCAGACCGGTTACCGATCGTCGGCTTGGTGCACCTTTACTACACCAACTACCTAATCGGACGCAGACCCCTCTTTAAGCGATAAATCTTTGGTTAAAAGTTCATGCGAACAATTAACAACATTCGGTATTAGCAGAAATTTCTCTCTGTTGTCCCCAACTTAAAGGCAGGTTATCTACGCGATACTCACCCGTTTGCCACTAAGTATTGCTACTTCGTACGACTTGCATGTGTTAAGCACGCCGCCAGCGTTCGTCCTGAGCCAGGATCAAACTCTCCGAAGAAGGTTTGAAAAACTGGCTAATGCACTAGCGTTAAAGACAATGTTCAATTTTCAAGGAGCCTGCTGAAGTGAATCAGCTTGCATATATTACTTCATTATTTCGCTTTTGTCAACCCCTTTTTCAAAAAAATTTTTTTTATTTTTTTCCCGCGTCATTACGCCATTTTTTCCTCAAAATCTGCCCATAAATTTAAAATCGCCCAAAAAATTTTTTTCTTGAGAGTATGTTAACAAATGGAAGATTAAAAGGCGCGTTAGACGCCCGCCGCACTTCGTTTTTGCTTGTGACTTTAAATTGCGGTAACGTGAGAAAACGCGGCTGGAACTTTGAACTACTTTTTGTTTGACGCGAAAAACGCAGGCGGGCGAATGTTTTTCTTTGCTAGGCGTTTCTTTTTGCGCCAAAAAGAAATGCCGACTTGTTAATTTTTAAAACTTTGTAAACAAATCCTAGCACAAAAAAATTTTAAAAATAAAAAATTCCGCACGTCCTCTTATTCGCAAAGTGGGTATAACTTTAAACTTTTTGGAAGTTATACTTAAAATCAATTATACGATTCTACAAATTTAAAACCTGCGCGACGAACTTAAAATTTAAAGCCGCTTTAAGTTTTTATTTGCAAGTAAAACTCAGAAAAAATTATTCTGTCGGCAGTTGACTTCTACTAAAATTTTTCAAGTAATAAAAAAATCTGCGCGACGAATTTAAGAAAGAAATTGACTATCAAAGTTAAAAATTGTAAAATACGCGGGTAATTTGAATTGTATGGGAGATGTATTTTAAGTGCTTTTTTGGAAGAAAAAATTTAGACTTGCCGCTTTAATGGCAGGTGGAATTTTGGCTTGTTCAATATTTACCGGTTGCGGTGGCGATAATTCCGGCGGCGGTGATAATGCAGCCACAGGCGATGAAATTGTTGTCGGTTCAAATTTTGAATTGACAGGCAACGTTGCACAATACGGCTCAAACGCCGCTAAAGGTTTCAGACTCGCTATCAAAGAAGTTAATGACGCGGGCGGTATTAACGGTAAAAAAATTAAAATCGTTGAGGCTGATAATAAATCTGACTCCGCAGAATCAGTCAACGCGGCTACTAAATTAATTTCTGATGATAAAGTTGTTGCACTCGTTGGACCGGCTGTAACCGCAAATGTTATCGCAGAATCTCAAGTGGCTACTGATAACAAAGTTTCAGTTATCGCTCCTGCCGCCACTAATCCCGATGTTACGGTTGAAAATGGCGCGGTTAAACCTTTCATTTTCCGCAGTTGCTTTATCGACCCTCAACAGGGCGAAGTTATGGCTGAATTTGCCGCAAAAGATTTAAACGCAAAAACCGCCGTACTTTATCTTGATTCAAGCTCCGATTATTCAAAAAGTCTCGGAAAAGTCTTTAAAGAAAAATTTGAGTCTGAAGGCGGACAAGTTGTAATGGAAGAGGCTTTCCTTGCAAAAGATCAAGATTTTAAAGCCGCACTTACCAAAATTCAAACTGCTAACGCCGATGTAATTTTTGTTCCCGCTTATTATGAAGAAGTTGGAAAAATCGTAAAGCAAGCACGTGAACTCGGTATAACTTCAGCAATTCTCGGCACTGACGGCTGGGACGATTCAAAAGTTGTTGACATTGCCGGTAAAGATTCCCTCAACAATACTTTCTTCTGCACACATTATTTTGAAGGCGATGAAGACGTTCAAGCTTTCCTCAACGCTTACAAAGGCGAATACAACGAAGATCCTAACGTTTTTGCCGCGCTCGGTTATGACTCCGGAAAAATGCTCGTCGATGCAATTCAACGCGGCGGCACTAATTCAGAAAAAATCCGTGACAATATCGAAACTATCAAAGATTTAAAAGTTGGTACAGGTACAATCACTATGGACGCCGCTACTCACAATCCTATCAAAGGTATTGTTGTTATCGAAAATAAAGACGGCAGCCGCTCCCTCCGTACCAAAATTGCTCCTCAAGGTTAATTTTGAAAAATGGCAAAAGTTAAATTCGGCGACGTAATTTTTGTTGAAAGAAATTTAGGCTACAGGCATTTTGGAATTTATTCCGGCAATAGGAAAGTTATCCACTACGTAAAAGCGGAATTTGACCCGCTGGACGGCGTGATTAATGAAACTTCCATTGAAAGATTTTTGGGCGAAGATACAAATTGCTACATTTGCAATTTTAACGAAAAAGGCAAGCGCACTTCAGAAATTTTAGCTGAACCGACTTTTGGCGCAGTTGCTCCAAGTCATTTTGGAATTTTCGACTTGCTGAAAATTGTCTATGATATTTATTCTTTCCTGAACAGTGAAGACGGAAAATTATATTCGCCTGCAGAAACTGTTGAACGCGCCCGCAGTAAAATTGGAGAGCGCGGCTATAATTTGCTTTTCGACAACTGCGAACATTTTGCCATTTGGTGTAAAACCGGTTTGTATAAATCTGAACAAGTTGAAAAATTTCTTGACACTTTTACAAGTACCTCAAGATTTTAAAAATAAAAAAAGCCGTCATCTCAAGTGTTGGCGGCTTTTTTAGTTTCAATAATTTGTAAAATTTATTCAGCAATTTTTTTCAAAGTTTCGATAATCAAATTAACTTGCGGCTCAATGGTTTTTAAGTGCAAGCGTTCTTTTGGGCTGTGAATAAATTCGTTTGTCGTACCGATTGAAACAATATCTAAATTCGGATTTTTTACGGCAAAAAAACTGCATTCCAGCCCCGCGTGTATTGTATGAATTTTTGGCGCAAAATTATTTTGACTTTCAAAAATTTCAGCCATAATTTTAACAAGGCGATTTTTAGAATTAAAATTCCAAACAGGCGTCGGCGTACCGAATTTAACTTCAAAATCTGTAAGTTTTGCAACCTGCGCGAAAATGTCAGCAAAATCATCAAGCAACGCAGAAACATTTGAACGCGCCAAAATATTTATATCAAGACTTTCAGCCGTGCGAATAATTCCAATATTTGCCGAAGTTCTAACCATATCATCATTCATTGAATAAACGCCGCTATGCACAGTCAAAATTAAAGCGATAAGTTTTTCAAAATCAGTATCGCTAAAAACTTTTTCCGGAATTTGTACAGCCTCAATTTCAATTTTAAAATTTGGCTCCGATTCTATGTAAATTTTTTTAAAATCTTCAGCATAGGCAGAAATTTTTTCCAAAGATAAATCTGTAACGATAATAAATTCAGCGTCAGCGGGAATGACATTTGGAGCCGCGCCGCCGTCAATCTTAGCAAGCTGAAAATTTTTCTGGTTCAAAAATTTACCGGCAATTTTAATGGCGTTGACATAGTTTTTAGAAATTTCAATTCCGGAATGTCCGCCGTGCAAGCCGCCAAATTTAATTTTGAAGGCGTTGGAAAATTTCGGCGCAGTATAATTAATTTTTTTGCTAAAGTCAACGTGAATACTTCCAGCACTTCCAACAACAATTTCATCATAATCTTCAGAATCGCAGTTAATAAAAAATTTAGCGTCGGCAAGGTATTTTTTATCAAGATTATTTGCGCCCGTCATTCCCTGTTCTTCATCAACCGTGAAAATAATTCTGATTGGACCGTGCGAAAAATTTTTTTGATTTTTGACAATGTACAAAATTTCAGCAATTCCCATCCCGTCATCTGCGCCTAAACTTGTACATTCAGCCGTCAAAAAATCTTCACTGCGAATTAATTTTATAGAATCCTCAAGCGGGTTAAAAGGGTAATTTTCTTCAGCAACGCAGACCATATCCATATGCGCTTGCAAAATTGTACGTGGAAAATTTTCTTTGCCGGACGTTGCGGGAATTTCGGCAATAATATTTTTTACTTCATCTTGAATAACTTTAAAGCCGTAAGATTTTAAATAATCGCACAAAAAATTACTAACTTTTTCTTCGTGTTTGGAAGGGCGAGGAATTGCCGCCAATTTTTTAAATTCGTCCAAAACTTCTTCTAACATAAAAATCTCCCTTCAAAAGAAAAAAACGCCGCCTAATTTGAGCGGCGCGCAAAAATTAAAAATCTAAAATCAAGTGAACATAGCAAAAAGGCGTGGAGTGTTTTCTGTGGCGTAATTTGCACTATTCGAGTATAAAGATTCAGATTCATCTTGAGGATTTTTATTGGCAAAATCTAAAATCGAAGTGAAAAGCCTGTCGCCTTGAAAATTCGCTAAATCAATATTTCTATCAAGTTGCCCTGCAAGCCCTTCACTGCCTAAGGCTGAATTGACGCTGTCAGAATCATTGCTTAACGCGGCATTAAAAATAGATTCATTAAGAGAAAGAAAACCTTGAGCATTAACCGAAATTCCAATTTCATTAAGGGATTGATTAAGATTTTGATTGTTGCCGAAATTGTCAGCAAGAGCCGCCATTCGGCTGGAAACGCCGCGATTTTCATCAAGATAAGATTTAGTTGCATTAAAGTCACGCACTAAATTTTTAACGTCAGTAACGCGGCTATCTTCATTTGTAGGTTGAGTAGTAGTAGTTTGATTAGGATTAACATTTTCGGCAGTAAGATAATTTTCAGCAAAATTTTGAAGAGTATTTTGAGTTGGTGGTTCCGGTCTGGAATTATCCGGCGGTTTTATTGGGATATTTGCAAGATTTCTCAATTCCGGAGGGATATTTCCTGCGGCGAATTCTCCCAAAGTGGAAAGAGCCGCGCCGGTATTTTGGTCGTTGTCAGCATCTGCAACTTCAGCAGTTTCATGAGTTTCAGTATCGGCAGTTTCTTTGACTTTGTCTGAAGATTCTTGCAGAGAATCTAGATTTTCTTTGAAGTTTTCGGCGAAAGATTGTCGATTATTTGTATAATTTTCAACAAGATTAGTTATCGCCGGTTGACCGCCAAAATCTGAATTTATAAAATTGAAAGCTCCATTGTAACCCGGACCGACTAGCAACGAATTATTCGCCGCCACTCTATCGCCATTAAAAAATTTGGTTGATAAATGGGCAACCATACTGGCTTGATTTACTACAGAATTAACACTTGGCATCGTTCACACCTCCTTGAAACAAATCACGTCCTATTTAGCCATAATCATTTTATAATTTCAGATAGACCTTGTCAATAAATAAAAATCCTTCAAAATTAATATCGATAATTTTTTTTAATAATTTTGCAAAAAATTTTTGCCCTTGAAATTTAACTAAAATTTTTCTTCAGAATTAATATTAACAGTAATTGAAGTGCCGGTTTTTGGTTCAGAATCAATTTGCAAAAATCCTTTGTGCCTGTCGACAACTTCACGAATTAATTTCATTCCGTAGCCGTGCCCCGCGCCTTTTGTAGTGTAACCGCCGGCGGAAACTTGGCGAATTTCATCTTCAGTTTATAATCAATTTGAAAAAAATTTTTGCCCTTGAAATTTAATTAAAATTTTTCTTCAGAATTAATATTAACAGTAATTGAAGTGCCGGTTTTTGGTT
>CALGGV010000008.1 GCA_937915725.1 uncultured Selenomonadales bacterium | reverse complement strand
AAGTCGGCATTTCTTTCTTTGAAATAATCACAAGCAAAAACGGAGTGCGGCGGGCGTCATGTGTACGCCAACTTATTTCTTTGTAAACATACTCTAGAGCAAATTTAGCTGGTGTTGAAAAAAATTTTTTAGCGATGAACCTTAATGCATAGGATTTTTCAGATTTTCGCAGAATTAATCTTTGTGCGAAACGAAGAAAAAAAAGAACAGTTAAGATAGAGTTACCTCCCCCTTCCGGGGGAAATTTTTTTTTTTGGAGTGATTCGATGTTTTTGGTTGAGAGACAAGATAAGATTTTGGAACTTTTGACTGAGAATGGAAAAGTTTTAGTTAAAGAATTGGCAGAAATGTTTAACGTAACAGAAGATTCAATCAGAAAAGATTTAAGCACGCTTGAGGCTGAAGGACAACTCAAAAGAACGTACGGCGGCGCAGTTCCAATAAAAGAAAAGTTACAAATAACAGAGTCACAAAAACGCAGAATAAGCGACGTTGAGGCAAAAAGAAAAATCGCTGCCGCTGCCGTTAAAATTATTTCGTCAAACGATTTAATTTTTCTCGACGCCTCAACAATCAGCATTGCCATTGCCGAAATTTTGGAGAAAAAAGAAACGCCCTACAAAATTATTACAAATATGGTTGATGTACTGGTAATGTTGGCGCGCAATCCCAAAATAGATATAATTTTTGCGGGCGGGCAGATTAATAAAAGCCGCGACGGTTTTATAGACGGGCTTAACCTTGAATTTATGTCAAAATTTCGTCCGGATATTTCTTTTGTTGGAGTTGTTGGAATTGACGTTAAAAAAAATTCCCTTTCAACAAATGATGTAAATGTTGGCTTGCACAAGGCGAAAATTTTAAGTATCAGTAAAAATTCTTACATAATCGCAGAATCCAGAAAATTTGGAGTTGAGGCAAGATATACTTTTTCGACGCTGGAAAATGTGCGCGGCTTTATCACTGAAACAAAACCGGCTGAAGGAATTTGCAAGGCGGCGCAAGATTTAAATTTAGAAATAATTTTGCCGGATTAAAAAAGTTGACGCGGCGAATTGCATAAGATAGAATTACTTGTAATTTTTTTTATAGTTGGAGGCGGGATTTTGATAAAAGTATTAGTGAACGGTGCACTCGGCAGAATGGGGCGCACGGTTATTTCAGCAGTAAAATCTGACGGCGAATTGGAACTTGTAGGAGCAACAGATATTTTTGAAGGCGAAGTTGACGGCGTAAAAGTTGAAACTGATTTAAGCGCGGCGTTAAAAAAATATCAGCCTGAAGTTATGGTAGATTTTACGCGCCCTGACGTAGTTTTTGAAAATGTAATGACGGCGATTGAAAATAAAGTTTCGCCGGTAGTCGGTACAACCGGTTTAACTGAAGAACAAAAAGAAAAAATTCGTGCGGCGGCAGAAAAATTTGATACGCCGGTTTTCATTGCGCCGAATTTTGCTATTGGCGCGGTGTTGATGATGTTACTTTCTCAAAAAGTTGCAAAGTATATGCCGGAAGTTGAAATAATTGAACTGCATCACGACAAAAAACTTGACGCGCCGAGCGGTACTGCTGAACTTACTGCCAAAATGATTTCAGAAGTTCGCCCGCTTCACAAGCAAGGACACCCTGACGAAAAAGAAAGGCTTGAACACGTACGCGGCGCAGATTTTGACGGGATTAAAATTCACAGCGTAAGGTTGCCGGGTTATGTTGCTCATCAAGAAGTTATTTTTGGCGGGCTCGGTCAAACTTTGACTATTCGTCATGATTCAACAGGGCGTGATTCATTTATGCCCGGCGTGATTTTGGCTTGTAAAAAAGTTCGCACTTTGAAAGGCGTAACTGTTGGACTTGATAAAATTTTAGACTAAAAACATTAAAATTAAGGGGCTTAAAAATTTTTTAGGTAAAAAAGTACAGGCGATTAAGA
>CALGGV010000007.1 GCA_937915725.1 uncultured Selenomonadales bacterium | reverse complement strand
CCGCGTCAATATTTTTGAAAGTATAAGGCGTCAATTTAGGCGGCTTTTTCAGTTGGAAATGGAAAATTAGAAAAAAATTTTCTTTACAATTCCACAAAAATTACTTACAATACGATTAACATTATAACAATTCGCAAAAAATAGTTGGGAGGCAAGATTTATGATAACTGGTGCAATAGCAGTAATGACTTCTGGCGGCGATAGCCCCGGAATGAACGCGGCGGCTCGCGCTGTTGTAAGAACAGCAATAGCTGAAGGTATTAAAGTTTTTGGTATTTATAACGGCTATAAAGGTATGCTTGCTGATGAAATAGTTGAACTCAATTCACGCAGTGTAAGTGATTTAATTCAGCGCGGCGGTACTTTTTTGGGAACTGCGCGCTGCAAAGAATTTAAAACTGTGGAAGGACGCCGCCAAGGGCTTGACAATCTGCAAAAACACGGAATTGAAGGACTGGTAATTATCGGCGGAGACGGCTCCTTAACAGGCGGCTCTATGCTTTCAAAAGAAGGCGGTATTCCTATTGTTGGACTTCCTGGCACGATTGATAACGACGTTTGGGGAACAGATTATACTATTGGTTGTGACACGGCGGCTAATACTGCGGTTGACGCAATTAATAAACTGCGCGACACTGCCTCTGCTCACCGTAGAATTATGATTGTTGAAGTTATGGGACACACTTCCGGCTGGCTTGCCATGACGAGTGGTATTGCAAGCGGCGCAGAATATATTATTGTTCCTGAAGTAAAATATGACATTGACGAAATTTGCGAAGAAATTGTTGAATCTTACAACAAAGGACGCCGCTACACAATTATTGTTGTTGCTGAAGGGGCTTGCTCCGGCGTAGGCTTGAAAAATGTTGTTCAAGAAAAAACTAAAATTGATACGCGCGTTTCTATTCTCGGACACATTCAACGCGGCGGCTCTCCTTCACTTGAAGACAGAATTAAAGCCTCAATGCTCGGCGAACGCGCAGCACTTGCGATTATTTCCGGCGTAAATGACGTTGTTTTCGGTTTCGACGAAGGAAAAGTTGTCAGCATTAATCTTTTCGATTCAGTAAACAATAAAAAGCCGCTTGATCCTGAACTTGTTCGTTTGGCAAGCGTCCTCGTGTAAATATTTATAAATTAATCAAGAAAATTTTTTTAATTCCTAGTTTATTTTTTTATTAGCCGCTGAAAGGCGGCTTTTTTAGTTCAGAAAAATTTCCTAGAAAATTTATTTATTCTCAAAAGAAAAATCTGAAATAGTTAAGTTTGTTACTAATTTATCGTTATCGTAAGAATCAATAGTGTCATCTCTAACGGCAGCATTGATTGTAGCATTTTTTCCAAAATTAAATAATCCGTATCTTGTTAAAATAAAAAAAGGCTTAAATAAAATTAAGCCTTCCTGTATTTCTAATTTGCAAGTAAATTTTTTGCCCGTTTTACAATTTCTTCTCGATTGTTGAATAGCTCAATAATTTTTTCCCGCGCTGATTTTTCGCTAATATCATTTAAAATCCAACCGCCGCCCGTTCTGCGAACTCTATCAGCAGGAGCCCCTATTGGAAAAACCATAATCGGATAACCGGAGCACATTGCCTCCGTTGTTGTATAAGAATAAGTTTCTGGACAAATTGAGGAAATAAAAACCAAACTTACTTTATAACGAGCAAGAAGATTTGAAATATCTTTGTTTGAATATCTACCGGTAACTTCAAATTTTCCTTTTGGACTTCGATAAGCATCATTATGAAGATTGGTAATTCCTATGACAAGCAGTTTTATTTTTAAAGAAGTTTTTTCAAATTCATTGGCAAGTTTATAAACAATCTTAGACCCCTTTTCATCGCCTATTGCGCCGACAACGGCAATAGTCAAAGTATCGTTTCTGGCAAAATCAGCTTGAAAAGTATAATTAAGGTATTTTCCAATTTCATGTTCATGTACAGTTATTGGCACTGAATAATATTTGTTAAAAATTTCTTTCGTATTGCTACTGGGTACAATAATTTCTTTTGCACCTTTTAAAAATGTTTGAAAATTTTCCCGCCATTCCGAAATATCAATTTTGGGTTTAAAATTAAGTATTCCGCTATTCAAACATTCTCTGCACTTTTCCAAATTTGTTTCAGCACCGCAATATTCAGCATTGGAATTTAAAAAATGACAGCGTGGACAAACTGCAAAAAAATCATGTCCAAAAAATGTATATGAAATATTAGAATTCATAATCCAATTTAAAATTTCGGGCAAAGGATAAGTCAACAGCTGATTTATAAATATCCAACTTATTTTTAGAGCCTCAAGCAAAGAGCGAAAAATATCAGAATCAATATTTCTTAAGTCAAAATCTGCAATATGTTCAGGATTTTCTTCAGAGCGATTTAGTACGGACAAAGTATACCCGTCAGCAAGCGGAAACATTTCGTATACTCGCCACGTATTTTTCAGTTTTGTAATCAAGTTGTCTTGATAAACTTTTGCCCCTCCGCCTAAAGAGTGATTTAGAAACATTACGCCTTGAATATTTTTTGAGGCGGCGGCTTTTGCGCAATGATTAAGAAATATTCTATTAGATTTTGCAGGGTCTTGCTGGATATATTCTTGAACAATTCGATTATAATCAGGATAACGTTCCAAAAGAATTGCAAGATTTTCGTTTATACGTTGTCGTTTGGATTTATCATGGAGTTTTGAAAAGCTTGCGCCGTGTTTGTGCCACACGAACAAATTTCTAACGTGAATATGTTTATAACCTTCTGCAGCCGTTCGTCTACACCAGTCATTTTCTTCACCGTAACCTTTGCCGTAAATCGTATCAAATAATCCTAATTCCTCAATGCATTTTCTGCGCATCAGCATACAAAATCCCACGCCTGTAGGAATGACGCAGGGATTTATATCGCCATATCTTGAAAAAATCTTATCAAGTTCAGCAACAGTCAATTCTTCCGGCAAATCGTTATTTTCACAAAAATTAGGGAAAGAACAAATTTCCGCACTATTTGAAAATGGTGTGACGGAGGCTACTTTCTCATCTTCAAGCATGGGTTTTATAAGACGAGAAAGCCACTTAGGCGGAACTTCAGTATCAGTATTCAACAAAACAACATTATTTCGGCTGATTTTGAATCCGCGATTGACACTGCCAATAAAGCCCAAATTTTCTTCATTCTGCAAAATTTGTAGACTTTTCATAAGTGGATTTTTTTTCAGTTCCTTAATTTCCTTAAGTAAATCTGCAATTTTTTCATCAGTACTGCAATCATTGATTAGGTAAAGATTAAATGGAACATCGGTATTTGCATAGACGCTCTCTATACATTTTTTTGTAAATTCATAAGCATTGTATATTGGAATTAAAATATCAATGACGATATTTTCCGGCGGAAAATAATTTTCCCGTTCCTTAAGCCAATCATTACCGTATTGAATCAAATTTTGTTGTTTAATTTCAGAAACTGCCACAGAATGAATTTTTTCATCTGAACGAACAAGAGCCTGACGCAGTCCCCCAACTTTTAATGCATTCAGTACTTTTGAAAAATTTTCACGATTTATCAAAGTACCTGCGCGACGGGGATTAGTTATAATCCAAGCAATATTTTTCACAATCAGCCTTCGGATAGAACCTTTTGGTAAAATTTTATCTCGTATTGAATAATATTTTTTCAAAAATTTGTAGCCGCGTGAAGAATAAATTGCGTTTAATTGATTCTGTAAATTTTGAATAACGTTGCCACTATCTTTAAGCTGATTTTTCAAATTTTGAATAACGTTGCCACTATCTTTAAGCTGATTTTGTAAATTTTGAATGACGTTATTATTTTCATTAAGCTTATCTTGTAAATCATAATTTTCCAGTTCGGTTTTCTTTCTGAGATTATCAATCATAATTAGCGCGTCATATTCTTTTGAAATTACGCCTTGAATTTGTAAGGATATTTCCCCCGAGCCGCTGTAATTTAAAATATATTTTGGATCGTATGTGAAAAAAATTTGACAGCCATCTTTTTCAATAAAAGGAGCGACGGCTTGAAAGGAGCAATTTTTGTTATTTATTTTTACTGAAGTGATTTTCATGGATATTGGCTCATTCTCAACAGGATCAAATCTAAGGGCGCAGATTTTATTTTCTTCATGCAGAAAAAATTCTGCAAAAAAATTTCCGTCTTGTTTTACGTAAATCATTGAAGAAAGGCAATTTTTTTCAGAATATCCATTTCCTATATCATAGTACAACGAAGAATGAATAAATTGAATTTTTTTTATAGGATAAATAATCCCAGACTCGGCATTTTCCTTTATAAAAATTTTTTCATCATAGCCGTACCATTTTTTTAAATTATTTGCAGTCTTTTTATCGTTTATCAATTCAAACAATATATCCAACGCCAAAAGTTTTCGTGCTGCGCTTTTTGAACTTTGCAAAAGTTTTGCGAGGGCGTATTGCGTTAAAAAATTTCCATTGACAACATATTTTTTTGCCTCCGGGAAAATTTTTAGAAATTCATCAGGGCTGGAAATTTTTCTGTATTCATTTAAAATTCGATACAATTCCATTTCGCTGCGAATTATAGAATCAGGGCGTTCTGCACTGGTATTTTCAGGTTTTTTGCGGCGCAGTCTAAAAAATGTCAAACGTTCTGTTAAAACGTATAAATCAGATTTCAGAAGTAAACGAATCCACGCCGAATAATCCGTAAGTTGCCAAAGTCCGCTTACCCCATATAAATCCTCATAAAGATTTTTTTTATTTCTTAAAATTACGCTTGGATGACAAAAAAAATTTCCAAAGAAAAATAAATCATGCAACCATTGTTCACGAGTACGATTTTCTTGCTCAAAAACTGCATGATAATTATCTTCTTTAGATAATTCATAAGGGTTACCGTCTTCATCTATAATTTCTGCCCACGTGAAACAAGCCGCGTATTTTTTGTGAGTTTCAAGAAAATTTATCTGCTTTTCCAGCTTGTCCTTAGCCCATAAATCGTCCGAATGGTGAATAGCAATATATTTTCCTTGCGCAGCTTTAAAACATTCTGAAAGAACAGTTAGGGGACCTCGATTTATTTCATGCGGGAAAAATTTTATTCGTCTATCAGTAAAAGTTTTTATAATTTCACGGCTGTTATCTTGAGATCCATCGTCTGCAATTAAAAATTCAAAATCCGCGAAAGTTTGATTCAAAACACTTTCAATCGCCTTAGAGACATAAGCAGCATGATTATAACTTAAAAGAATTACACTAACTTTTGGAACGCCATTTTTTTTACTGAACATTTAATCAACCTTTTTGAAATTTATTTTTTTATGAATTGTTCGTTAATCCATAAAAAATTTTTTCCATTTTGGGATACAGCTTGTGTAATTGTACACAGTTTTTATAATAAGTCAATAAAAACCCTCGCGCAGGATAATTTCTTCATTGCGCGCTTTATCAGCCTCATACTTTCCAATGTAATGGGCGTGGACCATAGCCTCAAGCACGACAAGTTGACGTTGCTTAGAAAGTTTAAAATTAACATACGGCGAATAAACCGAAGGAGCATTTGGAATACCGGCAAGCAACGCACATTCGGCAAGGTTCAATTCTTTTGGCTCTTTGCCGAAATATCCCTGCGCCGCCTCATAAATTCCATAAAAATTGGAACCAAAATAAATAGTATTCAAATACATTTCCAAAATTTTATTTTTGTCGAAGTGTCTTTCAATTTGAATCGCCAAAAGTAATTCCTCAAATTTGCGCGTGAAAGATCTTTCCTGTGAAAGGAAAAGATTTTTTGCAAGTTGTTGAGTAATTGTCGAGCCGCCTTCTTCAATTTCGCCCGCCTCAACATTTACAACCGTTGCACGCGCTATACTTTCAATATCAAAGCCGGTGTGGTTGTAAAATCTTTTATCCTCAACGGCAATAATCGCTTGTCTCAAATTGCGCGGAATATCCTTAAATAAAACGTACCGGCGAATTTTCATACGCTTTTCTTCAATCGCACTTTCAATATTTAAAAGTCTGTCGATTTTTCCGCCAAATCCGCTGTCAGAATTAATTTGTGCGATGGGATTTTTTTTGCTTGCGACAGAATATCTTTCTTCTAATTGCGGTGTGTCATTATTATTTGAGGCTCTAATCGCCAACGTTACGAAAAACGAAATTATAAAAACTGCTGTGAGTGCAAAAACAATTTGAAAAAATCTTATGATATATTTGAAGGAACGCTTGCCCTTCCTGCGCGGCTGTTGTTGTGACTCCATTTTCAACCTCCAAATTTTAGGGATTAGGTGTTAGGGACTAGGGATATTTATTTAAATTGCAATAGATAAACACAAAAAAATAATCGTGGCAGTGTACATCATACGAATTGCCGCCAAAATATGTGACGCTTGCAAACTTTCGTTAGGATCGCCCATATAAGCGCGGAAATGTGGCACGCCAAAATAGGAATTAATCCCTCCGAGTCGAATATTTAACGCGCCTGCAACCGTTGCCTCTGCGTAGCCGCCGTTAGGGCTTGGGTGCTTAGCCGCGTCACGTTTCAAAATTTTGTAAGCATTTTTAAAATCTAAATTTAAAATCAATGCAGACATTAAAAATAAAATTGCCGTAATTCGCGCAGGAATAAAATTTGCAACGTCATCAAGCCGCGCCGCAATTTTTCCAAAATGTAAATATCTTTCGTTTTTGTAACCTAGCATTGAATCCATTGTATTAACTGCGCGATAAGCAACGGCTAAAGGCAAGCCGCCAATAGCAAAGTAAAACAGCGGCGAAATTATCCCGTCAACCGTATTTTCAGAAACTGTTTCAACCGTTGCGCGTGTAATTTCTGCCTCATTTAAATTTTTAGTGTCACGTCCAACAATCCAACCAACTTTGTAACGCGCTTGCTCCAAATTTTCCATACTCAACAAAAAATAAATTTCTTTGCCTGCCTCGGCAAGTGAACGCGGCGTTATCATAAAACTTAAAAATACTGCCTCAATAAAAATTTTTGCCGTCAAACTGCCCGTCATTCCCGCCAAAATCGAAATTACCGCGCCAATTCCATAACTTACCGCAACGACGATTAAAACTAAAACGCCGCCCTTAAAAATTTTTTTCGTGGAATTATCAAAATCTCGGCGCAAAAAATATTCCAGTACCAAAATTAAATTTCCTATCAGTACTACGGGATGAAATTTACTGCGCGGGTCGCCTATCAGTGCGTCAATTAAAAACGCCGCGGCTGCAGTTATCATTGAACTCAATAAAATTCCTCCGCAATTTTTTCTGAAATTATATACTATCGCCAAATTATTTTCTACAATTAATTGATTCAGCATAATTTTTATTGTAAAATTTTTTTTAAAAATTGTTAGGAAGATAAAATTGGAAGAAAAATTAAAAAAATTGGTACATCAAGCCGGACATAATTTCGGCGGAAATTCTCAAGCGATTGTACAAATTGTCGATTTAATTTTAAAATTTGCGGTACAAATGCGAGCAACAGATTTACACATTGAACCGTTGAATTATTAATTTGATTCATAATTTTTATTATAAAATTTTTTAAAAATTGTTAGGAAGATAAAATTGGAAGAAAAATTAAAAAAATTGGTA
>CALGGV010000006.1 GCA_937915725.1 uncultured Selenomonadales bacterium | reverse complement strand
GTTTTACTTGTTGAAAAAATTCTTGACGCCGCAAAAAATGACGGCTACAAGGAAATTGTTTTGGATACGATTAAACCTTTGCAAAGTGCTATTCATCTGTACAAAAAATTTGGCTTTGTAGAAATTCTACCGTATTATAATAATCCTATGGACGACGTTATTTACATGAAAAAAATTCTGCAATAAAATTTTCGGCACCTTCGCGCAGGCGTTTTACTTGTTGAAAAAATTCTTGACGCCGCAAAAAATGACGGCTACAAGGAAATTGTTTTGGATACGATTAAACCTTTGCAAAGTGCTATTCATCTGTACAAAAAATTTGGCTTTGTAGAAATTCTACCGTATTATAATAATCCTATGGACGACGTTATTTACATGAAAAAAATTCTGCAATAAAATTTTCGCCGTATTATGATAATTCTAGGGGTATGTTTACAAATTTTAAAGACTTAACAAGTCGGCATTTCTTTTTTCAAAAACGAAGTGCGGCGGGCGTCCTTCTAATCTTACTTTTGTATACAAATTTTAGGGCTGATGTGATTTATATGAAAAAATTTTTGAATTGAGGTGTTACTGTGGCAAGAAAAATCCCAAAAATTAAAGAGCCGTTAATTTTAAACGGCGTTGAAGTTAGAGACCTTGAAAATCTGCGCGAAAATTTTAACATTGAAACTTTGACTGAATATTTTGCAGACGGTAAATTGGTAAATTGGTTGCGTGCGCGTTACTATGAAGATGAGGCTGAAAAAGTTGCAGAATTGGTAAAAGGTGCGCCGGAATTTATCAATAAACTCTGTGAAATTTTTGAAGTTGAACCGCCGGTTGACGAACGCGAAATTAATTGGCGCAATGAACGCCTTGAAAAATTAAAAAATTTCACTAACGACGAAAATATTTTGGCGAAAGTTGACGACGTTGCATTCAATCAGGAAGAATTGGGAGATTTACTCGACGAAAATATTTCAGAAATTTATTTGTGCGGCAACAAATTTATAATTCCGCTCAAAACTTTAAACAAAAAATATATCGGCGTAGGAAATGCAGTTGCAGTCATTCGCCGCAAAAAGCCGGTAGATTTTGACGCGCTGAATATTTCTTTTGAAAATATCAATTTCAATCCGGAATACGAAAAAGTTAAAATTGAAATGGGGGCGGAACTTTTTAAACGCGGCGAAGAAGAATTGAACGCCGAAAATTACACTGTAGCATTTGAACTTTTCCAAAAAGCCGCCGCCTTGCAAAATGCTGAATCTATGCGCTTAATCGGTACAATGTATGAAAAAGGCTTAGGCGTTTCTTTGGACGATAAAAAAGCGGTTGAATATTTTCTGGACGCGGCAAAATTCGGCGATTCTTTAAGTATGCTTTATCTTGGCAACCGCCACATTATGGGTAAAGGCGTTGAACAAAATGATAATGCGGCGTTTAATTGGTACGAAAAAGCCGCCGCCGCCGGAAATACTGTAGCAATGATTATGACTAGCCGTTGCTATCAAGAAGGTAAGGGAGTTTGGCAAGACGATAACAAGGCGTTTGGCTGGTACGAAAAAGCCGCGCAAGCCGGAAATTCAACCGCAATGATTATTTTGGGCGATTGTTATTCTTACGGCAAAGGTACTGAATTAAACGACCAAAAAGCGTTTGAATGGTACGAAAAAGCCGCAATTTCCGGCAATATTGATGCTATGATGCTTGTTAGCGATTGTTATCAAGAGGGTAAAGGCGTTGAACAAAACAATGAAAAAGTTTTGGAATGGTATTTGAAAGCCGCAGACGCCGGAATATCTAAAAAATAAATTTCAAAGTTTTCTTAGGCGGGTGATTCAAATGACTGCTGAAGAATTATTTAAACTTGCTGAAGACGCTGAAAAAAATAATGAATTGGAAAAAGCATTGGGATATTATGAACAAGCCGCAAATTTAGGATACCTCCCCGCAATGCTTAAATTTTCCATGATTAAATTTGAACTTGAAAATCCTAATCCCGATGCTGCAGAAGATTTATTAATTTTAGGCGAAAAAGCAAGTGAAGATAGGAATGACGCAGACGCTATAAAATATTTTGAACAAGCGGCAAATGCCGGAAATGTTAAAGCAATGGTAAAACTTGGGCAAATTTATGAATTTGAAGATTTTAGTTTTATGGGAGTAAAATGCCGCGAGAATAATTTTTTTGACGAGAAAAGAGCTTTTTATTGGTACAAAAAAGCGGCAGATTTAGGCAATACTTATGCAATGAACGCCGTCGGCTATATGTATTCAAGTGGAATTGGAACAGATAGAAATCTTGAATTAGCCAAAGAATATATTAACAAGGCGGCAGAAAATTATGACCCTGAGGCAATGTATAACATGGCTTTTTATGTAAAAGATAATATCCAAAAATTTGAATTGTTAGAAAAAGCGGCAGAAGGTGGCTCTCATAAAGCGATTGATTATCTTGGCGGAATGTATGAATGTGGTGATGGAGTTGAGCAAAATATGTGCAAGGCTTTAACATATTATTTCCAATCCTTCGACCAAGGTTTATACTTCTTTGTTTATGACTATTTAGGTGCACTTTACGAAAAGGCTAAAATGGGCGATTCTGATGCAATGTTTGAACTTGCTCAAATGTTAGAGAGTGAAGAAGATTATCTTGCCGTATTTACAATCAGCTATGGTATTGATACTCCCAGAGACTACGCTTTAACTTGGTATCGTAGAGCCGCTGATGCCGGAAATGAAAAAGCGATAAATTATTTGAATCAGCTGGCACTTGATAATTTTGATGATTATTTTAAAAACGTGAGGAAAAAACGTATGCCTGGATTTAAATTAACTGAAGAAAAACCTTCAAAAGAAAGACTGGTATTTCTTGCCAAAAAGGCAGAAAGTGCAGGAAATATTGATGAAGCATTTGAACTTTATTTAAGGGCGGCTGAACAAGGCGATAATTTCGCAATGTTCAAAGTTGGCGATTTTTACACTTCGCAAAAAAATGACGTCGAGGCTTTTAAGTGGCACATTAAAGCCGCCGAAAATGGCGCGTCTTATGCAATGACTGAAGTTGCAACAATGTATTTTAAGGGCGCGGGCGTTGAAAAAAATGATGACGAAGGTTTAAAGTGGCTGAAAAAGGCGGCTGAACTTAAAAACCCAACGGCAATGGCTATGCTCGGCAGAATGTATGAACTCGGTATTATTGTGGAACCGGATATTCACGAGGCTTTAAAATGGTATGTTGACGCCGCAAACGCAGGCGAAAAACACGCTAAGGAACGCCTTAAAACTTTATTTGATAAAGGAAATTAAGCTAAGGGCTAGGGATTAAGGATTAAGGATTAAGGATTAAGAGACAGTCCATTTTTCAAAAATAAATTTAAAATAAGGAGAATAAAAAACTATGTCAGGTCATTCAAAATGGGCAAATATCAAACGTAAAAAAGGGGCAAATGACGCAATACGCGGCGCAATGACAACAAAAATCAGCCGTGAAATTACAATCGCCGTAAAAATGGGTGGTGCAGATCCTACAGGCAATATGCGCTTAAAACTCGCACTTTCAAAGGCACGCGCCAATAACATTACCAAAGATAATATCAACCGCGCAATTCAAAAAGGGCTTGGTTCTTCCGACACTTCCAATTATGAGGAAATTACTTACGAAGGCTACGGACCGGGCGGCTCTGCATTAATGTTGGATATTTTGACAGACAATCGCAACCGCACGGCGGCATCTATTCGACACATTTTCACTAAGCACGGCGGAAATTTGGGCGAAACGGGCTGTGTTGGCTGGATGTTCAAAAAGAAGGCAGTTTTCGTTGTAGATAAAGAAATTTTCGATGATGAAGATACTTTAATGGAAATTGTTATGGAGGCGGGCGCGGAAGATATGGAGGCGGACGAGGAATCCTTTGAAATTACAGCCGCGCCTGAAGATTTTGACGCAATAGAAAAAGCTCTTGCCGAAAAGGGAATTGAAACTGCCTCCGCCGAAATTACGCAAGTTCCGGATACAACCGTTAAACTTTCTGATAAAGATACTGAAAAAATGCAGAAACTCCTTGACGCGCTGGACGAAGATGACGACGTGCAAAATGTTTACGGCAATTATGAATTTGCCGACGAATAATTTTTTAGAAAAAATTCAATTTAAGCCGTCTTAAAATTTCTTTTTGATACAAATGTACTAAAAT
>CALGGV010000005.1 GCA_937915725.1 uncultured Selenomonadales bacterium | reverse complement strand
AAGCCGCAACGCCGTTTTCGCCCAAATATTTTATCAGCTGAAAATTGTACAGCATTGCAACTATTGACATTGCCGAAGTATTGACCATTTCCGAAGAGCCGTTCGCGCAGGATTTTAAAAATATTCCAACGTCAAATTTTGTTTTCAGCGTCAAATTTAGGAGGCTGTCATTTTTGTGGGCAAAGTAAAAAATTTCCAGCGCAACGCAAATTGTTTGACTTAAAACCGTTGCAACCGCCGCGCCCGTTAATCCCCAGCCAAATACAACTATAAAAAGCGCGTCAGCCAAAATATTTGTTACGCCGCCAATTATCGTTACGTACAAGCCGAGTTGCGGCTTTTCCGCCGTCACGAAAAAAGATTGAAATGCAAATTCCACAATGAAAAACGGCAACGCCACTAAAATTATTCGCCCGTACAAAACGCCGTAATTTAATAAATCGCCCGCCGCGCCCAGCATTTTTAAAATTTCAGGCAGTACCAAAAATCCTGCCGCCGCAAATACTGCGCCTATCGTCAAAATTGAATATATCAGCATTGAAAAAATTTTGTTGGCTTTATCGGCGTTGCCTTCGCCTAAAGTTTTTCCTACTATCGCCGCGCCGCCCGTTCCTATCATTCCGCCGAACGCGCCCAATATCATAAAAATTGGAAAATCTAAATTTATTGCCGCAAATGAAACTTTTCCAACAAATCTTGAAACAAAAAGCCCGTCAACAATGTTATACAGCGATGTAAAAATTACCATTGCGATTGACGGCAGCACAAAGCGCAAAAGTTTTGGGTAGGTAAAATGCTCGCTTAAATGTATTCTCAAGTTATCACGTCCAAATATTTTTTCAGAATCTGCGCGAATAAATTTTTGCTGTACGCCTCCATATATTCAAAATCCGGTGCGCCCGTTTCTGTTACAGGCAACATTATATTAAAAACTTTCAGCCGCTGATTATTCAAAGAGTAGCCGTGTCCAAATTTTTCACGCTGAATTGTTACACATCTGGAAATAAAAAGTAAAATTTCGCCGCTCATTTCAATTTTTGGAAATAAAGCCGTAACGTGCGTATCTAACAAAAAATCTGTCGGCTGATAATATGAAATTCCCGCGCCGCCGTCGCCGTCGTTGTTTATCGTTAAACAATTTGCATTAAAAATTTTTTTGCCGTTCATTGAAACAAAATCTTTGTAGCCGTTGTTTGTATTTTTCGCTGAAACAAGCGGAATTTTTCCCGCCTTTAAATCTTGCATATTATTTTGGTCGCCTTTGATAAAATCAAAATAATCAAGCAGTCTAAATTTTTGCCAGATTTTATTTTCAAGCGGCGGAATTTCTGCAACATTCGGCGGGCAAATTCTATCAAGGTATTGCTGAATTAGTTTTTGCTCGCGCAGGGCAATATATTTTTCCATATACTCAAAATCTGGTTCGCCCAATTCATTTACCGGCAATAAAATTTTACTGCGTTTTAATCTTGTAAGAGTTGCACCGTTGCCGCCCCAACTAAAAATTGACAAAGTATTTTTAATCATTGTCAAAAAAAATTGGGCGTTTGTAGCATTTAATTTTTCGTTTTTTAAAATTTGGATATTTTGCCCTGTGTAAAATTCTGTTGGTTGATAAAAAGCAGTTTGAGTATCTAATCCAACAGTTATACAATTTTTTCTGTCAACTTTAGAATTTTCTTGCTCGCAGATAAAATCTTGAATGCCGTTGTTTCTGTCAGTGCGTGTAATATATGGAATTTCGCCCGCTATCAATTTCAGTTTATTTTTGTCAATGCCGCTTGCCGTTGCACGAATTGAAAAAATATCAGCCAAATTAAAAACTTTCCAAATTTTATTTTCAAGCGGCGGGACGTTTTCAAGGTTGACTAATTTTTTTTTTACGCCGTCGAAAAGGTAGGCGCGCCCGTGCGTAATCATATTAAATTCAAAAGTTAAGTAGTCAGCAATGGTATTGATAAAATCTTCTTCGGCGGGCTTTTCGTCGTTGTAGTAGTAGAAAGAATGGAGCCATTCGTCGTCGGCGTCAATTTTCGTTTCAACCATAAAACTTGAGGGATAAAATATTTCTTTGTCGGCATCTTTTTTGTTGTCATCTTTTTTGCGCCAACATTTTAAAAGATATTCTCTGCGACCGGCGGCTCTATAAGTTTTTTGATAGCCTTTGTGCTTGCGAAGTTCGTAGCCGTCATCTTCAAAATTAATAAATTTAACTTTATCTTCGGAGAAATTGTGAGGATACCCTGCCTTAAAAACAGCGATACAAGGCACAGTACCAATTTGATAAAAAGTATTTTTGTTGAGACTGATAACGCCTTGCAAAGTGTGGTTTTTCAAAATTTCACGCTTTAATTTTTTATCGTCTTTAGTTTTGCCAATCATAGCCGAAACAGGAACGATAACCGCCACGCGCCCGCCTGGCGTTACAGAATTAAGCAAATTTTCGATAAAGCGCAATTCAGATAAATGTTTGGTGGCGTCATTTTTGGCTTGAGAATACGGCGGATTCATAAAACCTACGGTCACTCCTTCACCGAGTAGCTGTAAATTACGTGCGTCTTTAGCAAAAAAATCATCGCAAATTAAATTACTTTTGCCGTCGCCGCGCAGAATCATACTTGTTGTAGCGATTGAAAACATATCGTCGCGGACTTCGATGCCGTGAAGTTGTTTAGCTTTAATTTTGTTGCGTTGATTGTCGTTTTCTGCAAGTGCAAGCATACGATTCATAGCGGCAAGCAAAAAGCCGCCCGTCCCGCAGCAAGGATCCAGTACCACGTCATCAGCTTTTAAATCTACAAGATCACAAAATAAATCTGTAATGTGAGGCGGAGTGAGTACAACGCCCAAAGTTTGCCCGTCGCCGCCGCTGTAGCTTACAAATTCGCGGTAGAAAACGCCAAGATAATCTTTTGAGAAAGAATTTTTAATTTTTTCGTAGACGTTATCGTGAATGTATTGGGCAAAAAATTTAAGCGGCGTTTTGTTAAGTTGAGGATTGACAGCATTTAACAGCGGACGATTTTTAATAAGTTGAAACTGCGCAAGGACACGTTCCCTTTTAACTTCAGGGCTGACTTTGGCGCGTTTCAATTTATTTTCGACACAAACAAGAATTTTTGCGCCGTCATTTTGAATTTCGTCTGATTCATGCGTTAAATCATCAAGGTTCAATCCTTCATCTAATGCAAGGATAATAGCCGAAACAACGAGTGGTTTTTCAGTTTCGCCCAGTTGCCCGTAATTTCTCAAATGTTCGTGTAAAGTTTTTGCAATTTCGTTAATTTCGTCTTGTTCAATATTTTCCTGTAATTCTTCGCCCAAAACTGCTTGCTTGTAGTATTCTTCGATATTTTCAGGCGTAAACTCTCTAAAAGTATCAACAGGCGGAAGTTCCTTAACTCTTTCATTGTCGAGAATATACACAGGTTTATAAGTGTGATGAACTTCGTCGCCGGCGTTGCCAAATGCAAAAATTTTGGTGTAGTGCGTGCCTTCAAGAATTTTTCTTGCGTAGAAAATCGCGCCGTTGACTGCGTAGTCTTGAATGGATTTTTTATCGTCAGCAAAATTTGTGCCGTCTTTTTTCTCAAGTTTCAGATAATCAGATTTACTTTCCATAACCAAAACAAAATCTTTGACAACTGCCAAAATATCAGGATAACCCGCGCCGCCCGTGAAATTTTTTGAGGCAGTTTTTAACGCCGTGATAATTTCGATGTCGTCAATATTATCTTCAAGGCGTGCGTTAATCCCGCGTGTTCTCAATATATCTCTGATATAAGCTGAAAATTCTGGTTCCGTCCTACTCAAAATAAATTCGCCTCCTTGTTAGATGGTTAGTTGTTAGATGGTTAGTTGTTAGTTTAAATCACGTCCAATAAATTTTTTCCGCGGCTTAAAAGCGCAGTTCGATTAATTTTGGCGGCTGTAATTTCTATCGGCAAATTCAACGCGGCTAAAACTTCAGAAGGTTTAATTGTGCCGTCCAGATTAATTTTTGTACCGAATGTCAACAAAATTTCGCCGTCAACTTTTGAAATTTTCAGCGGCTCGGCAATGTACGATTTAATTTCAATTTCCCGCGTATGTTTTGGCGTTACACGGGTAAAATTAATTTCTTTTGCGGCGTTAAAATTTTTTACGGCGGTTGCAGTTTCTTCAAAATCTGCGTCAATCAAAATTTCGTAGCGTGAAAAATCAATGGCGGCAGTCAACGCGGGAACTTTGCCGGCAATTTTTCTGATTCTTACAATTTCCGCGCCCTTTGGCAAATGTGCATTTAAGCGCGTCATAACTTCATTGCTTTTAATATTTTGCGAAAGTTCAAAGTCAACATATTCACAATCACTGGTAACGCCGACGCCCAACGCCGTTGCAAACGAAACTTTCAAATGTGGGTTAAATCCTTCAGAATAGGCGGCAGGAAGTTTTGAACGAAGGAGCGCACTCATAAAAACGTTCATATATTCCAAGTGCGACAAGAAAGCTATTTCAGAGCCTTTTCTAATTTGGGCGCGGTATTTTGTAAGGGCTAAGGGATAAGGTCTAAGGGCTAGGGATTTTTTTTCAGTTGAAATTTTTTCAGCGTCTTTTGCAAAGTCGATAACATTAACGCCCAAATTCATACAAACTCCGCAACCCGTGCAAAAAGTGCGCCGACAATCTGCGGTAGTTTCGCCGCGCTGTGATTTTTCAAGTTCGCTGATTAAAAAATTTTTATTGACGCCGGGCGTTGTATGTTCCCACGCCAACGGCTCATAAATATTGCGCGTGCGCTCACTATAATATTTCATATCGACGCCGCAACTTTCAAACGCCGCCGCCCAAATTTCAAATTTAAATAAATCGCTCCAGCCGTCAAATTTTGCGCCGTTACGCCACGCAGTCTCAATCACTTTGCAAAGTTTTCTGTCGCCGCGTGCTATCGCTCCTTCAAGTACCGAAAGTTTTGCGTCGTGGTAATTGTAAGTTATCGCCTTGTCTGTTATTAAACTTTTCAAAAGTTTTTGGCGGCGTTCAAATTCTTCAAGCGAAATTTGCCCGTACCATTGAAACGGCGTAAAAGGTTTCGGTACAAAACAACTTACACTTACAGTAACTTTGACATCACGGCGTTTTTTTATTTGCCTGTACAAATTTGCAACTTTCTGCGCGAGGTCTGCAATTCCCGCTATATCGTCATCAGTTTCAGTAGGCAAGCCCATCATGAAGTAAAGCTTGATAGTCTTCCAGCCTTTTTCAAACGCCGCGCCGCACGCCTCCAATAAATTTTCTTCAGTAACATTTTTATTGATAACGTCGCGCAGGCGTTGAGTACCTGCCTCCGGCGCAAATGTCAAACCGCTTTTCCGCACGGCTTGCAATTTGTCTGCAAGTTCAATAGAAAAGCTGTCAATTCTTAAACTCGGCAGGGAAAAGCCAATTTTTTCATTTTTAAAATCTTCCTGCAATTCTGCAACAAGTCGATTCAAGCAAGAATAATCCGCACTGCTTAAACTTGTCAAACTCATTTCATCGTAGCCGCTGACGTCGATTAAACGCCGCGCAGTTTCTTTCAGATTCTCAACCGTACGCTCTCGCGCAGGACGATAACACATACCCGCTTGACAAAATCTACAGCCGCGCGTGCAACCTCTGAAAATTTCCAACATTGCGCGGTTGTGTACAATGTCAATGAACGGTACAAGCGGCTTTTCAACCGTTGCAATTTCATTCATATCTTTGCAAACGCGCTTGTAAATTTTTTTGGGAGCATTTTCCAAAGTTTTTAAGCCAATAAAATTTTCGCCGTCATAAATCGGCTGATAAAAACTCGGTACATAAATTCCCGACACGCTTAAAATTTTTTTCAGAAAACCGCGCCGCCCGCCAATTTTGCCGCCGTTTTTCCATTCAATAAATTTTTCTGCAACTTCATTTAAAATTTCTTCGCCTTCGCCAATTACAAAGAAATCAAAAAAATCTGCCATTGGCTCCACATTGTAGACGCAAGGACCGCCGCCAATTACGAACGGTTCATTTTCCGAACGCTCCGCCGCGTGCAAATTTATTCCCGCCAAATCCAACATATTCAGCACATTTGAAAAAATCATTTCGTACTGGAGCGAAAATCCCAAAATATCAAAATCTTTCACGGCGTGTTTACTTTCAAGCGAAAACAGCGGAATATTTTTTGTGCGCATTTCATTTTCAAAATCAATCCACGGCGCGTAAACTCTTTCGAACAAAGTATCGCCGCGCTTATTCATAATCCCGTACAAAATCGCAAGCCCCAAATTTGACATTCCAACTTCATAAACGTCCGGCAATGCTAAAACCATTCTGCAACTTACATAATCCCAATTTTTTAAAATGCTGTTAAATTCGCCGCCGGTGTATCGCGCAGGTTTTTTTACTTTTTGTAAAATGTCGTTCGGTACTTTTATTGTCATACTTTTCACTCTCAATCAAAAAAATTTTTTTTAAAAATCAAAGAGGCGCGCACGGACGCGCGCCGCACTCCAGCACAGGATGTGCCTAATTTTTTGAAAAAAAATTAAACCGCCTGCCACACTTCGTCTTTGAAAAAAAGAAATTCCGAATTGTTAATAAAAAATAAAAATTACTGCCCAAAATTCTAAATGACAATAAAAAAATTAGCAACCTTTTTCTTGACAAGGCGGCGCGTTTTGTTTATTATATTTCGGCATGGCGATAGAAAATGTTTCCAATGCCCCGGACGTTTTGAAACGCCTAAACAGATTTCGTAACTTCGGAGGAAAATCAAATGAAAGATACTTTTATGGCAAAGGCGGGCAGCGTCGAAAAAAAATGGTATGTTGTAGACGCTGAAGGCAAAATCGTCGGTCGTCTTGCTGCTGAAATTGCTAAAGTCCTGCGCGGCAAAAATAAACCCGAATTTACCCCTCACGTCGATACAGGCGATTATGTCATTGTTATCAACGCTGAAAAAGCAGTTTTTACAGGCAAAAAACTTCGTAAAAAAGTTTATTATCATCATACCGGTTATCCCGGCGGCGCAAAATTCGCTACTGCCGGAGAATGGATGCAAAAATATCCCGAGCGCGTCATTGAACACGCCGTCAAAGGTATGCTCCCAAAAAATAAACTCGGCGCAGATTTATTCAGAAAACTTCACGTCTTTACCGGCAATAAACACCCTTACGCCGCACAAAAACCTGAAGAATTGAAAATCGAAGAAACTCGCTAATTTTGAGGTGATAAAATGGCAGATGTAAGTTATTACGGCACAGGTCGCCGCAAAAGTTCAATCGCTCGTGTTCGCCTTATCCCCGGCAACGGCAAAGTTACTATAAACGGGCGTGAAATGGAAGAATATTTTGGCTTGAAAACCCTTGAATTGATTGTACGTCAACCATTGGTTTTAACCGAAATGCAGGATAAATATGACGTAGTCGCAAGCGTTAAAGGCGGCGGCACTACCGGTCAAGCCGGCGCAATTCGTCACGGAATTACCCGCGCACTTATGGAATTAGACAGCGGTCTTCGCCCCGCACTTAAAAAAGCCGGTTTCGTTACACGTGATCCGCGTGAAAAAGAACGCCGCAAATATGGTCTCAAGAAAGCAAGAAAAGCGTCTCAATTCTCAAAACGTTAATTTTTTCTTTGCATTTTATAAAAATTTCCCGCACTTTTTTTGCTATAGCGGGATTTTTTTTTACTGCAGTTTAAATTTCATCAATAAAATTATTTGCAGGAAAATTTTTAGAATTGAAGAATAACCACAACTAGAAATGGACAAGAATTATTGAACAGGAAAATTTATGCGAATTATCACAGGTACTGCTAAAGGGCTTAATCTTAAAACGCCCAAAGGATTTGAAACAAGACCTACGGGCGACCGCGTCAAAGAATCGCTTTTCAGTATTTTAAACGGCTTAGTTGATTTTTCTGAAGTTGACGCCGTACTGGATATTTTTGCAGGTACAGGCGCACTCGGACTTGAATCCGTTTCACGCGGCGCAAAATTTGCAACCTTTATAGATTTTTCTACAGCAAATTTAATTTCTGAAAATATTCAACGCGCCAAATTTCAAAATTGTAAAGTCTTGCACGGCGATTTTTCCAAAATGCTAAAAAAAATTTCCAGTCAAAATCTACAATTCGATTTAATTTTCAGCGACCCGCCTTACAAAAAAAATCTTGCCGTTGCGTCAATTAACCTTGTGGCAGAATTTAATTTGTTGACTGAAAACGGCTTAATGATTGTAGAATACGGCGCAGATGAAATTCTTGAAACAGACAGCTTAAATTGTATCCGAAAAATAAATTACGGCTCTACAACAAATATAAATATCTATAAAAAGAAAGAAGGCGAATTATGAAAAAGGCACTCTGCACGGGAAGTTTCGACCCTGTCACTAACGGGCATGTAGATATTTTTGAACGTGCGGCAAAATTAGTCGATGAATTGATTGTTTGCGTTTTTATAAATAAGCATAAAAAGCCGCTTTTTACTCTTGAAGAGCGCGTTGATCTTTTGCGTGAATCAACTTTGCATATCGATAATTTGACGGTTGATTCTTATGAAGGGCTTGTTTCAGATTACGTCAAACAAAATAATATCGATGTTGTTTTTCGCGGCTTGCGTTCTTCAGTTGATTTTGAATACGAATATAATCAAGCGCAAATGTTAAATCATCTTGTGCCGGGCGTAAATACAGTTTTCTTGTTGACTGCGCCGGAATTTTTATTTATAAGTTCATCCGGAATAAGGGAACTTGCACAATTTCACGGCGATATTCATAAATTAGTGCCGGAATGTGTAGAAATTGCCCTGCGCGCTAAACAACAAAATTCGGAGTGATTTATTTCAAATGAAAATCCCAAATTCACGAGTGAAGGAGTTGTTTATATGGCTGTGCGCGAGACTTTAAGTAAAGTGGAATCCCTTGTCGCGGGTGCTTCACATTTACCTTTAACCGGTAAAGCTTTAATCGACGAAGACGAATTGTCGGCTTTAATCGACGAACTAAGAGAGGCTTTACCGCAAGAATTGGATCGCGCTGAAGGAATTATTCGTGAACGTGACAATATGATTAAATCTGCACAGGAACAGGCTGACAGAATCATTAAACAAGCCGAACAACGCGCAGAAAGATTAGTTGACGAAAACGACGTTGTTACAAAGGCACGTGAAAACGCAAGAATGGTAGTTAGTCAAGCACACCAACAATCTAACGAAATTGTAGAAAACGCCCGCGCTCAAGCGCGCCAACTTCAAAATGATGCTAACCAATATGCTAATCAGGTTTTTGACCAATTAATCGCTCACGTTACAAATACTTTTAACGGCGTCCAAAATGCCTTGTCAGGTTTGGAACAAGCGCGCCAAGTTCTTCATCAAGCTAAAATTGCTATGAATCAAAATGTTTATTATTCGCAACCACCTCAACCACCACCACAACAACAACAATCACAACCACTACAGCAAAATTATCCTCAACCTCAACAGCAAAACTATCAACAACCTCCGCAGAATTAGCAATTAATTTTATTTTTGAAAGGAAGTGATTGGCGCAGTTGGATTTTTGAGAAATTCAACGCGTCCTTTTTTTGTGAATTCAATCAGTGAGGAAAAAAAATCTATGGGCGAAGAGGCAAAAGATTGGTTTTTTTCAATAGTCGCAGCTATTGCCGTTGCAATGTTTATTCGCACTTTCATTGTTGAACTTTACGTTGTTGATGGTCCAAGTATGCGTCCAACTTTGCAACATGAAGAACGGCTTGTTGTCAATAAATTTATTTATCACGTGAGAGACCCGCAAAAAGGCGAAGTTATAATTTTCCGTTACCCGCGTGATCCCAGCCGTGATTTTATTAAGCGCGTTATTGCAACCGCCGGCGATACTATCGAAATTAAAGATGGGCACGTTTACGTCAATGATCAACTCCTGCGCGAGGATTATATTTTGGAAAAAACGCGCACAGAATATCCCAAAGTTACAATTCCCGAAGGTACAATCTTTGTTATGGGCGATAACAGAAACAATTCTGAAGACAGCCGCTTTTCGGACGTCGGATTTGTACCGCTGGATTTAGTGAAAGGTAAGGCAGTTTTTATTTTTTGGCCTGTTGACGAAATAAAAACTTTGCCGTAATAAAATATTAAAATTTTCCAAAAGGGCTTAGGTTTTACCTTTGCTCTTTATTTTTGACTAAATGTAATAGCGACTGAAGGGAGCGAATTTAATTTGTTTGGAAAAGATATTATAGGGCTTGAAAATTTTTCGCCCGCTGAAATTCGGCTCGTACTGAAAACCGCAAAAGAAATGAAAAAAATTATTCAAAGTGATGTAAAAAAACTTCCAAATTTGCGCGGTAAGGCGATTATAAATTTATTTCTTGAGGCATCAACACGCACGCGGACTTCATTTGAATTGGCGGGAAAATATTTGGGCGCGGACGTTGTCTCAATCAACGCGGGTACAAGCAGTATCACAAAAGGCGAAAGTCTGCGCGATACACTTTTGACGCTTGAGGCAATGGGCGTTGATGCTATTGTAATTCGTCATAAATCTGAAGGAGCCGCCGAATACGCCGCGCAAATTGTCAAGCCGGTAATTATCAACGCCGGAGATGGAGCCCACGCGCACCCTTCGCAAGCCCTGCTGGATTTATTCACGATTGAAAGACACAAAGGACGCCTTGCCGGTTTAAAAGTTGCGATTGTCGGCGATATTCTCCATAGCCGCGTTGCACGTTCGGATATTTTCGGCTTAACAAAAATGGGCGCGGAAGTTCACTTAGCCGGACCAAAAACTTTGTTGCCGCGATTTTTCAATTTCGACGGCGTAACAATTCATGAAAATATTGACGCTGCTATAAAAAATGCTGACGTGGTAAACGTTTTGCGGATTCAGCTTGAAAGACAACAGGCGGGTTTATTCCCTTCGCCGCGTGAATATGCAAGAGTTTTTGGAATTAATAACGAACGCTTGAGACTTGCAAAGGAAGACGTTTTAATTTTGCATCCCGGTCCGCAAAACAAAGGCTTAGAAATTTCAAACGCGGTTGTTTACGGCAAATATTCGGCGATTCAGGAACAAGTTCAAAATGGCGTCGCAGTAAGAATGGCGTTGCTTGATTTAACTTTGAACGGAGGAAAATAAAATGAAATTTATTTTTGAAAAAAAAAAGCGGCGAGGTTTTCAATGTTGAGGCTGTCAGATGTTTTTCTCTTTCAAGAATTTATGACATAGATCACGGAATGCCGCCCAAGCCCACAAAAAATTTTAAAATTTCGGCTGAAGTTGTAGATGAAGATTTTCTTGTAATTTTGGAAGAATTTATTTCTGAAGATGAGGAAAAAAATTTTGAGGAAGCAAAAAAATATTTTGACAAATTAACGGCTGATTTAAACAAAGAATTTGATTTTATTTTTGACGACAGCGGGCTTGATATGGTAAATGCCGCCTTTGTAAGAAAAATTTTTGTAGAATCTTTTCATTACGATGACGGCGGGTATATCGTTTGTGTTACGGCAAGACTTTTCGACGATGACGAAGACTCCGAAGGATTTATTTTCACGAGATTTAATTCAGGTAACGAAGAAAAAGATATTGAAGACGCGGAAAATTATCTTGCAGATTTAATGAAAAATTTGAATGAAGGGAAAAACAATGAAATTTCTTTTTGATAATAGCGGCGTTGAGGCGGTTAGTGTTGAATTTGTGAAAAAAATTTACGCCAAGCGCGTCATTAACAAAGAAAATTCAAAAGTTGCTTACGTAGCGGCGGAAATTTCCGGCAAAGACGACGATTTTATTTTGAAAGAATTTAATTCTGATGATGCAGACAAAAATTTTGAAGATGCTAAAAATTACCTTGCAAAACTGATTAAAACTTTGAACGGGGGCGCAAAATGAAATTTCTGTTTCATACGAGCAATCAAATGATTATTAACAGTGATTGCGTTGAAAGATTTTCTGTTCACAATGTCAACGCGGCTTATGTGGAGGCGAAACTTTCAAACGGCGTCGACAAAGTTACTTTGAAAGAATTTAACGCCGGTGACAGGGAAAAAAATTTTGTCGAGGCGAAAAAATATTTGACAGATTTAATCAAAAATTGCAAGTTGAAAGTTATTTTTTACAATGACGGCTTAGAGGCTGTCAACGTTGCATTTGTGGAAAAAATTTTCTTTGCAAATTGTGAATATATCATTGCCAAAACTTCCACTGAAGAAATTATTTTGAAGGCTTTTAACGGCACGGCAGAAGAAAAAATATTGTTGCCGCAAAAAAATATTTGTCTGAATTGGCAAAAATTCTGAACAGCGAAAATTAATCAGCGTCAAATTTCGTTTTAAACGCCTTTTTTAGGGCTTATAAAATTTTTTAATATAAATCTATAACCACAAGACAAAAGGCTTGCTACGTTGAAATTAGAGCCCGTTTTGGCGATTTTAAAATTAACTTTAAAAAATATTTGGCTGAATTAGGTGTTGTTTACAAATTTTTCTTTTATTAACAAGTCGGCTTTTCTTTCTTTAGAAGAAATAAAAGCCTAGCAAAAGAAAGAATCTTTCGCCCGCCTGCGTTTTTCGCGTTTAACGTGGTATAAGTTA
>CALGGV010000004.1 GCA_937915725.1 uncultured Selenomonadales bacterium | reverse complement strand
GCTGAAATTCTTCAATCTGTTTTGAAAATAATTCGACGTTGGAATTTGCCGCCAAAACTGAAACTTTAAATTCGCCCGGCAAATTTCGTACCACGTCCAATGCTTGAGTTCCTATTGATCCGGTTGAACCGAGTATTGCAATTTTTTTCATTTCTATATCACCGCGTAATTTTTATTTTAAAATCCCTAGTCCTTAGTCCTTAGCCCCTAATCCCTAATTACCAAATGACAGCACAAATAATTTCGTTGTTAAAATCTGCAACGCCGAAATTTATTTTATCGCCGCTGCGCACTTCAAAATTTTGCTGTAAATCGTGAAGTAAAATTCCCGTCAATAAATTTCCTTCAATTTCGGTACAGCGTACCCAGCCAATTTCCGGCTGAAAATTTTCCCCGTGAAAGTAAACTGCAATATCGTCCGGAAAATTAGGATGCCGCAAGCTGTCAATAGTTTTAATGTAGCGCGTCTTTTCTTTGTTTTTATCGAAGGCGAAAGTATCTTCCAAAACTTTGATTTTGTCACGAAAGGCGGCGGCGTACTTTTCAGAAAGAATTTTAATTTCAACGTCGGGAATTTCTGCGCGACGCACTGCAACGTTTTTTTTGTAGCTTGCAGGGAAAACTTTTATTTTATCGCCGTCAATTTGTGCGCCCGCCAAAATTTTAAAATTAAATCCCGTGTTTTCGTCAATGTAGCCGAAAGTTACAAAGCCGTTCAATTCGTCCTCAACAGGATAATCAAAAACCTCGCGCAGATTTATTTTTTCCAGAATTTCCGCGCCGCTCAAAAGGCAAATTTGCTTGTACGTTTCACGAAAATTTGTTTCATAGACTTTCAAAATTTTAACCTCCAAAAAATTTTTTACATTCTATCACAAAGCCGCAAAAAATGTTATAATCGCCGCGCTATGGAAATTAAAATTATTAAAAGCGATTATGTGACTTCAGCCGTCAGAAGTTCACAATATCCTGAAGAAATTTTGCCCGAAATTGTTTTTATCGGGCGTTCAAATGTCGGCAAATCGTCTTTGATAAATTCTCTCTGCAACAGAAAAAATCTTGCGCGTACTTCACAAACTCCGGGCAAAACTCAAACGATTAATTTTTACAAGGCAACGCTGAAAATTACCGAGCCGCCGGAATTGAAAAATTTTTACCTTGTTGACTTGCCGGGCTACGGTTACGCCAAAACTTCAAAGACTAATCGAACTGTTTGGGCAAAATTTATCGACGAATATTTATCAAAGAGTCTGCAGATTAAATTTGTCTGTCAACTTGTCGATATTCGCCACCCGCCGCAAGATTCAGATTTACAAATGTTTAAAAATATCCTTGAAAAAAATTTGCCCGTGTTAATCGTTGCAACTAAATCTGATAAACTTTCAAAAAATGAACGCGCAAAAAATTTAGCCGTCATTAAAAAAACTTTTGGAATTGACGAACTGCCAATACTTCCCTACAGTTCAAAAAACGGTGAAGGTACTTCAGATTTGCTTGACGTTATCGCCGATTCTTTGTAAAATATCGAAAGTGAATACGTTTCATTTTCAGAAAAAGGAGAGTTAGGCGATGGAGCTTTCACTTTTCGACAAAGAATTATTAAATTATTTGCAGGGGAATATTCCAATTTGCAGCAGACCATTTGCGAAAATTGCGGCGGAATTTGGCACAGACGAAGAAACAATCATTACAAAGATTAAACAACTCAAGGCGGCGGGATATTTGCGCAGAATTGGAACTTTTTTTAATTCAAACAATTTGGGGTATGTTGGAACTTTAGTAGCGTTGAAAGTTTCGCCGGAAGAAATTGCGCCGGTTGCAGAGGCGGTTAATCGTTATCCGGAGGCGACGCACAATTACGAGCGCGAAGGCAAATACAATTTGTGGTTTACGCTGTTGACGCGGGATTCAATTCAAGAATCAAATATTTTGAACGAAATTAAAAATTTGCCCGGCGTTGAAGATATGCTCAAATTAAAATCCAACAAAAAGTATAAAGTCAATGTGCAATTCAAACTTAACTAAAACCGACGAAGAAATTATAAAGGCGTTGCAGGAAGATTTTCCACTTTGCGAAGAACCGTACAAAGTTTTGGCGGCGCGCGCAGGCGTAACCGAAGAAGAATTTTTAAAGCGCGTACAAGAATTTGTTGCAGAAAAAAAAATCCGCAAAATGGGCGCGGTCTTGCGTCATCGTGAAGTTGGATTTAAATTTAACGCGCTTTGTGCGTGGGAAGTGCCGCCGGAAAATCTTGACGCCGTTGCAGAAATTATGAGCAGTCATCCCGCCGTTTCGCACTGCTACGACAGAAACACCGCGCCAAATTGGAATTATAATCTTTATACAATGATTCACGCAAAAACCCGCGAAGAATGCGATTCAATTATTTTGGAACTTTCGCAAATTGCGGGCGTCGAAAATTATCAAGTGCTTTATTCAAAAAAAGAATGGAAAAAAACTTCAATGAAATATTTTAAGGATTAAGGATTAAGGACTAAGGACTAAGGACTAAGGATTAGGGATTAAATTCAGGAAGGATTGAACTTATTTGACAGCAAAATTTCCTTTTCATTATGGTTATATTGTGGCGGCGTGTTGCACGCTCGTTACAATGTTCAATATCGGCTTGGTGTTAAGCTGTGCCGGTATTTTTTTTGTACCAATAAGCGAAGAATTAAAAGTTTCGGTGGGGCAAGTTGCAATGTATTTATCTTTCAACCTTTTGGCGTCGTCGATAATGCTTTCATTTTCGGGACGGCTTATGGAAAAATTCGGCGCACGGCGAATGATGACGCTTTCTTCAATCGTAATGGGGGCAACTTTAATCACAATGTCAAAATTTGACGCGCTGTGGCAATTTTACGCGGCAGGGGCAATTTTGGGAATAACTTTTACATTTCTTATGTATTTGAGTTTTCCAACAATAATACCGCGCTGGTTTAACAAAAAAGTTGGCTTAATGATAGGAATTGCGGCGGCGGGCTCCAGCATTGGCGGAGCGATTTTCAATCCAATTTGCGGAATGCTGATTAATTCTTACGGCTGGCGAACGACTTATATAATTTTGGGTGCGATAATTTTAATTTTTGTTTCGCCGATTTTGGGAATTTTTTTGAGGAATAAACCGGCAGACGTAGGCTTAAGACCTTACGGAGAATCAAGCATTTCTGCGCGCCAAAATAAAAACGAAGGCTACGAATACCGCGCCGTTTTGAAAATGCCAATGTTTTACGGCTTGTTTATGTTTGGATTTTTGATGAGTACGGTTGCAAGTGTTTTTCACTTTGTGCCGAAATACTCGGCAACATTAAATTTTTCGCTGGAAGATGCGGCAATGGTTGCAAGTGCGGCAATGATAGGCTCGACTATTGGTAAAGTCGGACTTGGCTGGATAAACGATAGAAGTATTAAATTGGGCGTTTTGGCAACGATTGGGCTTGGAATTTTTGGCTTAGGTTTAATGTTTACCGGCTCCGGCTTGACGATTTTAATTGGCGGGGGATTTTTATTCGGCTGGGCGTACGCGGGAGTTTTTGTGCAGACGCCGCTATTAGTTCGCGCAGTTTTCGGCAATAAAAGTTATTCACAAATTTATTCAAATATTTCAATCGGCTTGACAATTTCTGCGGCAATAGCAATGGCGGCGTGGGGATTTTTGGCTGAAATTGGCGGATATGGCGCAGTTTTTATAGTTGCGATAGTTTTATTGGGAATTTGCGGGATAATAGGTTTACGTGCATTACAGGCGGCAAAATTTTGATTTTTTTTTTAGAAAATAAAAACCAACTTGTTACAGAAATTAAAAAAATTTAATGGCACTGTAAAAAATTTCGATACTCTTAAAAGAGAGGAGAGGCAGCTATGGCAAATGCGAATACAAATTTAATGTCGATTAACATAAGTCAACCGACAACTTCGACAGGTTCAAATTCCAGAAATTCCGGCTTGCAGTCAAAATATAATTCCAAAAATGGCAAAAGTGATTTTAATTCCGCGCTTGATAAAGCTACAAACCAAATTAATCAGCAAAATCAGCCCGTTAAACAAGATCCGGCTGAATCAGAAGAATTACAAAGTACAAATGCAACCGAGCCCGATGCTAAACAACCTGTTGAATCAAAAGACGCTAAAACTCAAGGAGAGAATACACAACCGCAGGACGCGCCTCAAAGTTTACCAACTGAAAAAAGCATTCCCGCTGAAATTCAAATTCAACCGGAAAATATTTCAAACGTTGTAGAAATTCAACCGGAAAATATTTTGCCTAACGTTGAAATTCAACCGGAAAATATTTCTCCAAATGTTGAAATTGAAACTACTGAAAATCTTGACGTACCGGAAATTCCAGCCGCTATGCCGTTAATTTTCACGGCTAATACCGAAACACTTTTACCGGCACAAGCTACAGAAAATACAGGCGAAGTTAATTTAATGACAATCATGCCAAAAAATGACGGCGATAAATCACAGGCAATGCTTAACTTTTTGAGCGGCAAAACGTGGACAGCTGAAGATGTTAAGGCTACACTTTCGCCACAAGTTCCACAAAATGTTGAAGTTAATCCTGAAACTTTGCCAATTCATCAAAGTGGCAAAAATTTCACTTTTAACCCAATTCAAAATCAAAGTCAAAATGCTGAAAATCTTCAGCCACAAATTCAAAATCAATCAGTAATTTTAAATCCTGAACAAGTACAACAACCACAAATTCAAAATCAACAGGCAAATTTAAATCTTGTACAACCACAAATTCAAGATCAATCCGCAATTTTAAATCCTGAACAAGTACAACAACCACAAATTCAAAATCCATCAGCAATTTTAAATTTTGAACAACAACCACAAATTCAAAATCAACAGGTAAATTTAAATCTTGTACAACAACCGCAAGTTCAAAATCAACCTCAAGTTGAATTGTCAAGCCAGCCAATTTTAAATTCATTGCAACCGCAAATTCAAATGGACTTTAAACAAGTCAATCAGTCACAACAAATTTCTGACTTGCTCGGCGCAAATGTTCCGGTTGAAGAAAATCAAAGTTCTGCTCCTTTGCCGCACGTACAACAAATCTTTCGCCAACAGCCCGAACAAAATCAGCAACAAACTAATCAAAATTTACAGCAAACATTTTCACAAAATTTAAATTCTGAAATGCAAACTCAACAGCAAAATTCCGGCGGCGAAGAAATTTTTACTCAAAATATAACTCCAACAACAAATAACGTTTCCACAGTTCAAACAGCCGCGCAAGTTCAAAATCCTGAGGCTACCGCTCAAGCCGCAAGGGAAAATGAAAATATTCCCGCACAAATTGTCGAACAGGCGCGCATGATTCGTACTGCCGAAAATACCGAAATGGTTATTAATCTTAAACCGGAACATTTGGGACAACTTACGCTCCGCGTTTCTGTCAGCCAAAACGGCGCGGTTAATGCAAGTTTTTACAGCGATAACGCACAAGTTCGCGCCGCTATCGAAAATTCTATCGTGCAACTCAAACAAGAATTAAATGATCAAGGCTTGAAAGTCGAAAATGTTCAAGTTTACGCCGGCTTAACTGAAGGCGGCTTGACAAACGGACAAGGCGGGCAGGCGTGGCAACAAAATCAACAGCAACCTACTACAAGACGAATTGATTTTGATGCAATTCAAGATGAAGTTGACGCGGTTAATCCCGTTAATGCAAATGAGTCCACGGACGGAGTAGATTACAAAGTTTAATTGGAGGTTTTAGATATGGCAAATTCACTCAATACTATCACAGTTGACGGCGTAACTTACAGTTCAGAGGCTTATGCTGCGAAAAAAAAGGCTGAGGCGGCAACTGAAGTTCAAAATGATTTAGACAAAGACGCTTTTATAAAATTGCTTGTAACACAACTGCAATATCAAGATCCGCTGGAACCGCAAGAAAATGGCGAATTTATCGCACAAATGGCGCAATTTTCCAGCCTTGAACAAATGACTAATGTTGCAACTAAACTTGAAGATATTAATACGCTTGTTGGAAATATTGATACTTCAGTTTTGGTCGGGCAACTTAGCGGCATGATTGGGCAGATTGTCGATTGGACTCAAACTGTACAAACTGCCGATGAGGAAGGAAATCCTTTGACAACCAGTGAAGATTTTAGCGGAATAATTACCGGAATTACAATTTCTGACGGCGATACAAAAATTATTGCTGAAACGGCTGAAGGCAAAACTTATCAAGTTGAAATTGGCAGTATTACTTCAGTTTATAATTTGAATGACACTAACAACCTTTCAGAATTTGAAGACAGTGCAATTAATTTAAACGACACTGCAGAAGTATAAAATTTTTTTCCTAAACTAAAAAATCCTCGCCGAAAAAAGCGGGGATTTTTTTTATTGCGATATATTTTATTTTTGGTAAAATAATTAAAATAAATCAGCGGAGGTAATAAGTATGAGTAACGAAAAATATTTTTTTCAAGAAAATGCATTCGGCGATATGTACGAAGATTCATTTCTTGCAGATGAATTTCCAAAACGTCCGCCGGAAAATTCCAAAGTCGAAAATTCGGCTGAGACCGCTGAAATAAGCGCGGCAACTGCTCACGTCCGCCTTTCAAACGAAATTGACGCAGGGCAACAAGCCAATCAAGCGATACATTCTGCTTACGATTTAGGCGGCAATTTGGGCGGTGGAAATTTTCATAATTTTTCCGGGCAGATTTTCGGCGGTATTTAAAAATAATTCCAAAAAATTCACGCGGCGGGGTTAATCGATAAGCCCTGCCGTATTTTTAGTTGGTTTTGCGCGTCTAATTGCAATAAGAATATTTACGCTGTGCCCGCCAACGTCCATTTCAACTCCTAAACATTGTGAAGAGCCGATAGTCATCATTTCGCCTAAGGCAATAGCAAGATTTGGCGGCGTAATATCTGCCTCATAGCCAAGTTTTGTAAGATTTGTAGTGGCGTTTGCAGTAAGCATATTTGATAATTCAGAAATAGCACTGCGCGCCAATTCGTCCATTTCTGAAACGGGCATTCCCATCATCATTGTTGAGGCGATAAATTTTGCAGTATCTTCTTTCATGTTGTAAACAACGCTGCCAATTAATTCTTTTTTGAAATTTACGCGAACTGCTACGCCTTCATTAGCAACTTCCTTATCGTGTAAATAAACTTTGGTTCTTTTTGGAGTTGGGCATCCCAAAATTGGCATAACTGACATGAACGCCTCAATAAACGGATTAGCGAGTTTTACGTTCACAAAAATATCCCCTTCCGTAAAGTCGACATTCACGCAAAATGTCGCTACAAAAATTTCCTTAAAAATTCTATAAGTTAAAATAAAATCCCTGCCAAATTCCAAAATTTTTTTCAAGCAGGGATTTTTCATTTTAACTTTTTTTTTACAGGTAACGAATCCAAACATAAATTGTTGAAATTATTATCGATAAAATCATAAGCGGAAAAGCGGTTTTCATAAAACTGATAAATGAAATTGGCTTGCCGCGTTGCGCCGCCATACTAGCTACAACAACATTTGCACTCGCTCCAATTAATGTACCGTTGCCGCCTAAGCACGCGCCTAACGCAAGACTCCACCACATTGGCTCCAAATTTGATAAGCCCATTTCGCCCATATCTTTAATCAGCGGGATTAATGTTGCAACGAACGGGATATTGTCAATAAAGGCTGATGCAATCGCACTCATCCACAAAATTAAAATCGCCGTTCCTGTTACACTGCCGTTTGTAATTTTTATAGCTTCAGCCGCCAACATTTTTATAACGCCCATTTCAACTAAGCCGCCGACAAGTACGAATAACCCTGCAAAGAAAAATATTGCAAGCCATTCAATTTTACTCAAGACTTTAGCAATTTTTTCTTCGTTGTGCGAATAAGTTATTAAAAGCAAAAGTCCCGCGCCCGTAAGTGCCGCCGTTGCCGTTTCCAAATGTAAAGTACTGTGCAATACAAACATTGTCATTGTTATTGCCAAAACGCCTAAACATTTTTTCATTAAAACGGGGTCTGTAATTTGGCTGTATTCATTCAAGCGCATAACTTTATCTTGTAATTCCGGTTGTGTGTGAAGTTTGGAGCCGTACATCATTAACATTATCGCAATAGTTACCACGAAAATTATTACGGCAGGAAGTGTCAAGTTGTAGATAAAATCCATAAAACTTAAACCGACAGCCGAGCCAATCATAATATTTGGCGGGTCTCCAACTAAAGTTGCAGTGCCGCCGATATTTGAACTGATAATTTGCGCCATTAAAAATGGTTTTACGTCAACTTTCAACTGTGCGGCGATGTTAAAAGTTATTGGAACTGTCAGCAAAACTGTTGTAACGTTATCAAGCAAGCCGGAACAAACAGCGGTTAATGCACTCAACGCCACCAAAAGTTTCACAGGTTGCGCTTTAACTTTTTTTGCCGCCCATATTGCAAGGAAATTAAATAAGCCTGTTTCGCTGGTAATGTTTACGATAATCATCATTCCCATCAAAAGTCCCAGCGTGTTAAAATCTATGTGATGTATCGCCGTTTCTTGAGAAATTATGCCGAAGATAATCATCAGCATTGCACCAACAATTCCTACAATCGTTCGGTGAACTTTTTCTGAAATTATCAGCGCGTAGGCGGCAACAAAAATTACTACGGCTACCGTCGTCATATCCATTGAAAACTTCCTTTCAGTCGTTTTTAGGCAGAAGGCAAAAGGCAGTAGGCAGTAGTTTTTCCCTCTTGCCTCTTGCCTTTTTACTTTTGCCTAGAATTTTTTATCAGTAACGGTAAGGGTAATTCTTTCGCCGTCGCGTTTAATTTTAAAATTGTAATCTTTGATGCCGTTCATTTCCAATTCCATTTTGAGTGCTAAAAGTTCCATACCGAGTTTTTCTGTTAATTCTTTAGTAAAGCCGGCTTTTGCCAAAGGTTCCGGCGGCGCGTCTGCTGCATCTGCAAGGCGGCGTTTTTCAGCTTTTTTTGCCGCTGTCAAAAGTTGAGCCTCAACAGATTTTTCTTCAACGTAACTTTTTATCATATCTTTATCAGTTAAGCCGCGTGGCGGTTTTTTCATCATTTGGAAAACTTCCTTTCCTTAATCCTTATTCCTTAGCCCTTAATCCTTAGTCCCTAACCTTTTGCCAAGTATCTTTTAAACTTACAACACGATTGAAAACCAATTTTTCAGGCGTAGTGTCAGGGTCTGTTACAAAATATCCCAGTCTCAAAAATTGAAAGTGCGTACCTGCCGCCGTCAATTTTACGCTAGGTTCAATCAGTGCGTTTTCAATTACGATTAAAGATTTCGGATTCAACGCGCCGATAAAATCTTCAGGCAAGTTGCCTTTTTCGTCGGTTGTCAAAAGATAATCGTACAGGCGAACTTCAGCTTTTAAGGCGTGTTGTGCGCTTACCCAATGAATTGTACCCTTAATTTTTCTGCCGGCAGTTGCGCCGCCGCTTTTCGACGTAGGATCAATCGTGCAATGTAATTCAACGACGTTACCTTCAGAATCTTTAATAACTTCTTCGCACTTGATAATATAAGCGTATTTTAAGCGAACTTCGCCGCCGGGTTTTAAGCGGAAAAACTTTTTCGGCGCGTCTTCCATAAAATCTTCACGTTCAATAAAAATTTCCCGCGTGAAAGGAACATAGCGGTTGCCGCCTCGCGCAGGGTGATTTTCTGCCAAAAGATATTCAGTTTCTGTAACATTGGTTAAAACAACTTTCAAAGGATTTAAAACCGCCATAACTCTATCAGCATTTTGATTTAAATCTTCGCGCACGCAATGTTCAAGCATAGCAATATCAACAAGGCTGTTACTTTTGGCAACGCCGATTCTTTCGCAAAAATCACGAATAGCCGCAGGAGTAAAGCCGCGCCGCCTTAAGCCGGAAAGGGTAGGCATTCTTGGGTCGTCCCAGCCGCGCACGTGTTTTTCTTCGACAAGTTGTCTAAGTTTACGTTTACTGGTAATTGTGTTTGTTAAATCAAGGCGTGCAAATTCAATTTGGCGCGGGCGGCTATTAATATCAAATCCCAATGAATCTAAAAGCCAATCGTAAAAGGGGCGATGATCTTCAAATTCCAGCGTGCAAATAGAATGGCTTATACCTTCAATAGCATCTTCAAGCGGGTGTGCAAAATCGTACATTGGATAAATCAACCACTCGTCGCCCGTGTGATGATGATGACTGCGCGTTATTCTGTAAATGACGGGGTCGCGCATATTAATATTTGGGGACGCCATATCAATTTTGGCGCGCAAAACTTTTTCACCGTCCGCAAATTCACCCGCCTTCATTCTTTCAAATAAATCTAAATTTTCTTCAATCGAACGGTTACGGCAGGGACTTTCTTTGCCGCCTTCAGTCAAAGTGCCGCGATAATTTTTAATTTCTTCCGCGCTTAAATCGTCAACGTAAGCTAAGCCGCGTTTGATAAGTTCAACGGCGTATTCGTAAAACTTGCCGAAATAATCTGACGCAAAAAATTTTCTTTCGCCCCAATCAAAGCCGAGCCATTTAATATCTTCTTGAATTGAATCGACGTACTCAATGTCTTCCTTTGTAGGGTTAGTGTCGTCAAAGCGCAGGTTGCAGAATCCGTTATTAAAATTTGCCAATCCAAAATTCAAGCAAACAGATTTTGCGTGTCCAATGTGCAAGTAACCATTGGGCTCCGGCGGAAAGCGCGTCAAAATTCCGTTTTTGTATTTGCCCTCCTTTAAATCATTTTCAATTTCTTGCTGAATAAAATTTATCAATTACAAAACTCCTTTGCAAAAATTTTCTACATAGTCGCGCAGGCGTTGAACGCCCTTAGCAATTTTTTCATCTTGCGGCAAATTCTGTATAATTTTTTCAATGTAGCCGCGCTCCACAATTTTTTTCATTGTCCACGCAAAATTAATATCGTAAATCCACATAAGCCGCACAATTTTTCTATCGCCGTTCGTGCGAATTTTCCTATAATCTGCTTGGTTGCCGTTAATGAAATTTTCTACAAAATCAGGGCTGACATTTGCATTAAAAACGCCTTCATTTTTTATAAAGTGCGGCATTTGTTCGGCTTTATCCTGCGCGAGGAACGGCTCCAAAACGCGGTAAATATCAAGTTTATCAGCGTCACGAATAATTTTTGTAAATAAAATTTTTCTTTCGTCGTCAGTGGGAGCGACAGTTTTTTTATTGTGTTGCTGAATTGCAAATTTTACAATTTCATAATCGACGGCTGAAAGTTTTTTGAAAAAATCCAATTCCTCAATAACTTTAACGCCCAAATCTGCGTGATCTTCTGAATCAGCATCATTGAAAGTTTTGTACAAGCTGTACTGCCGAAATCTGCCAACGTCATGAAACAAGCCGATAATTTCTGCAAGTTCAGTATCATGCTTAGAAAGATTTAAATATTTGGCAAGTTCGATACAATTTGCCGTAACGTAGCCGGTGTGCTTTTCCTTAATCAAAATTCCCTGTTGAATATCTGCGTTATCGCTGTAAAAACTTTTTATGTAATTTGCCATCCAGCTGTGCATTTCGTTTAAAATTTCGTGCAACTTTATCACCACCTTTTTTAAACTAACTTTCATATTATAGCAGATTGAAATAAAATTGGAATATTTGGCAATAAAAAAAAGCGGCGTACCGCTTAAAATTAAAACAATAAAAAATTTTCAATCTAAATTTGCTAAAGTTGCAAAAATTGAACGTGTAAGTTTTGCGCGCTCGGCAGAACTCATTTGCTCTTCATCCTTACTTTGATAAAAATTTAAAATCGTCTGCGCCACAATTTCGCCTTTGCTTAGACTTATAGCAGATTGAAATTAAATTGGAATATTTGACAATAAAAAATTTTCAATCTAAATTCGCTAAAGTTGCAAAGATTGAACGTGTAAGTTTTGCGCGCTCGGCAGAACTCATTTGCTCTTCATCTTCACTTTGATAAAAATTTAAAATCGTCTGCGCCACAATTTCGCCTTCGCGCAGGCTTATAAATTTTTCCTCCATTAAAATTCTAAGCATAGATTTTACCATTGAAACAGGAGTATCTTCATTAATTTTACTTATCATATCGCTGTAAATAAATTTTCGCTCAAGTTCAGCAGTATCAACAATCGTAATTCGGATATAACCGCCCAAGCCGCGCCTGGATTCTACAATATAACCTTTATCGTGCGTAAAGCGCGTGCTAAGTACGTAGCTGATCTGTGACGGCGCACAACTCACTTTGTCCGCTAATTCTGTCCTGCTAAGTTCAATCCAGCCTTCTTGCTTTTCGGCAAGCCTATTCCGAATGTAATTTTCTACTACGTCTGCTTTTTTATTCAACATAAAAATCACCTCGACTTTTTGACATTATATTTACCGTTTTGATTTTTTGCAAGCTTTTTTTTGAATGAATTGATTGATTGTTGAAAAAACTTGAATCTTTAAAAAAAGGAAATTTAAGAATAACAGGGAATATATAAGCGACGGAGGGTAAAAGTGTGGAAAGTGCGGAAATGGAAGAATTTATAAATGCCGTTCGAGAGCGTTCAGATATTTATGATGTTGTATCGCGGTATGTGACGTTGACTTTGAAAAACGGCAGATTTTGGGCGTGTTGTCCTTTCCACGAAGAAAAAACTCCTTCGTTTACTGTTTCGCCGGATAAAGGAATTTTTTATTGCTTTGGTTGCCACGAAGGCGGCAATGTTTTCAAATTTATTTCAAAGATGGAACACATTACCTACTTTGAGGCGGTAAAGTTACAGGCTGAACGCTTAGGTATAGAAATTCCTTCACGAAAAAAAACTTCTGCAGAAATTCAAATTGAACAAGAAAAAGATTCTTTGCTGAAAATAACTTCAATGGCGCGGAATTTTTATCACAACTGCTTGACTAAAACAAAGGAAGGCGAACATTGCAGGAAATATCTTGCGGCGCGTGGAATAACAGAAAAAATCATTGAAGATTTTCAGCTGGGATTTGCGCCGGATTCATGGGATTCTTTGACAAAAAGAATTACGGCGCGCGGTTACAGCAAAAAACAATTAATTTCAGCAGGGCTGGCAGTTGAAAAGAAAAATGGCGACGGCGTTTACGACAGATTGCGCGGCAGGTTAATTATTCCAATTTCTGATATTTCCGGTAAACCGGTTGCATTTGGCGGCAGAATTTTAGTTGCTGATGAAAATCAACCCAAATATTTAAACACACCGGAAACAGAAATTTTCAGCAAAGGTAAATTACTTTTTGCGCTGAATAAATCCAGCCGGGCGATAATTTCTGCAAACGCGGCAATAGTTGTTGAAGGTTATATGGACGCAATTTCGCTTATTGGCGCGGGGATTGAAAACGTTGTGGCGTCATTGGGTACGGCTTTTACTGAAGAGCAAGCAAAACTTTTATCAAGGTACGCACGAAAAATTATTTTTTGTTATGACAGCGACGAGGCGGGACAACGCGCCACAATTCGAGCCTTACCAATTATGAAAAATACCGGCGCAGAAGTTTTTGTTTTGATTATTCCGGACGGCAAAGACCCGGATGAATTTATAAGAAATCACGGCAAAGCCGCTTTTCTTGAGTTGTTGAAAAATGTTATGCCGGTTATCGATTATCAATTTCAGTACAAACTCCGGCACATAAATTATTCAACTTTTGAAGGAAAAATGCAAGTACTTAATGAAATGTTTCCGCTGTGTCGTGAAATTAATAATCCTGTAACTCAAGAAGACTATCTGAAAAAATTTTCGTCAGTACTTGTACTTGATGAAATTTTAATTTTTAAAGAATGGAACAAATTTTTATCACGTTCAGAAAATAAAAATAAAAGTGCACCGCAAAAAAAATTTCCAATTCAAAAATCTTCCTTAATTCTACAGTCTGGGCGCAGTATCATACAAAAACTTTGGTATGAACCGGAATTTATTGACTATGTAAGCGCACTTGCGCCGAAAGAAAATTTCACGAAAATACATAGAGAAATTATAAATTATATAGAAAAATGCTACGCTGCAGGACAAATGCCGGACGATTTAACCGCCGCAAAAGAATTAAGCGCAGAGGCTAATTTGGAACTTGTAAGAATTGCCGGAATGATTGAGCCGCAAGATTCACAAATACAAGCTTTTCAAGATTCTGTAAAAATTATGCAGCGCGTAAATTTAGAAAAACTTTACAGAAAAATTTATCAAGAGGCGAAAGATTTTTTTAAAAGCGGCGATTTAAAAAATTATGCTGAAAAAATGCAAGCGGCAATGATTCTTCAAAAAGAAATTGATAAATTATAATTTGATAAAAATTTGTAAATTAATTGAAAGGAGCTACAGCATGGCAGAAAAAACTGGAGCTGTCGAAACAGAAAAAAAACGTCCTGCCAAAACAGAGACTAAAAATCCTGTTGAAACAGAAAAAGCCGGTACTGTCGATTCAGAAAAAACCGGAACAAGCGGAGATCGTAGCTCTCAAATAGTATCGATGCTTTTGGACAAGGCCTCAAAAAATGGTTACAAATTGTCTCAAGGCGATTTGATGGATGCTACGCAGAGACCGGATTTATCGGCGGAAAAAGAGGCTGCCGAATTTGACTACATATACGCGGATTTGACAAAACGCGGCGTTGAAATTGTTGAAGAAAATGAAAAACAAGATTTATCAGCAGATTTACCGCGCACTGAAGAAACTGAAAAAGTTGCAAATTCTGAAGGCGTAGAAATTCCCGTTCCCGACGGTGTTGCTATTGATGATCCTGTAAGAATGTATTTAAAAGAAATTGGGCGCGTACCGCTTTTAACCGCACAGCAAGAAATTGCACTTGCAAAACGTATGGAAAAAAATGACGAAGACGGCAAACGCGCGCAACAAGAATTGGCAGAGGCAAATTTGCGCCTTGTAGTTAGCATTGCAAAACGCTATGTGGGGCGCGGTATGATGTTTCTTGATTTAATTCAGGAAGGAAATTTGGGCTTGATTAAAGCGGTTGAAAAATTTGACTACAACAAGGGCTACAAATTTTCAACCTACGCCACGTGGTGGATTCGTCAAGCAATTACCCGCGCTATTGCCGACCAAGCCCGCACAATTAGAATTCCTGTGCATATGGTTGAAACAATTAACAAATTAATTCGTGTTTCACGTCAACTTTTGCAAGAATACGGGCGCGAACCTACCGCTGAAGAAATTGCTGAAAAAATGGATATTCCGGTTGACCGCGTGCGCGAAATTATGAAAATTGCACAAGAGCCGGTTTCACTTGAAACGCCTATTGGCGAAGAAGAAGATTCACATTTGGGCGATTTTATCGAAGATCACGACGCGCAGGCTCCGGCGGACGTTGCCTCTTTTACACTTTTGAAAGAACAACTTACAGAAGTTTTAAGCACTTTGACGCCGCGTGAAAAAGACGTTTTGAAATTACGTTTTGGGCTTGAAGACGGCAAGGCGCGTACACTTGAGGAAGTTGGAAAAAATTTCCACGTCACACGCGAAAGAATTCGCCAAATTGAGGCTAAGGCACTTAGAAAACTTCGCCACCCCAGCCGCAGTAAAAAATTAAAAGATTTTCTGGAATAAAAAATTAAGACTATCGCAAGCGCGGTAGTCTTTTTAATTTGAAAAAATTTTTAAAGCCAATTTGCGGCGTCAAGGGCGTGATAAGTTATGATAATATCTGCGCCGGCGCGTTTCATCGACGTTAAACTTTCAAGTACAATTCGTTTTTCGTCAATCCAGCCGTTTTGCGCCGCCGCCTTAACCATTGCGTATTCACCACTAACATTGTACACGGCAACGGGATTATTAATTTCTGCGCGAACTTTGCTGACAATGTCAAGGTAGGCAAGCGCGGGTTTTACCATGATAATATCTGCGCCTTCAGAAATATCTAAAAAAACTTCTTTTAACGCCTCGCGCGAATTTGCATAATCCATTTGATATTGTTTCCTGTCGCCGAATTGCGGCGCACTGTCAGCCGCGTCTCTGAAAGGTCCATAAAAGCCGGAGGCGTATTTAACCGCGTAACTCATTATTACAACATTTGAAAAATTATTTTCGTCCAACGCCGCACGAATTGCCGCCACGCGCCCGTCCATCATATCTGAAGGAGCGATAATATCTGCACCAGCTTGCGCTTGACTTACTGCAACATTTTGCAAAAGTTTCAAAGTTTCGTCGTTGTCAACATAATTCCCGCAAAGTTTGCCGCAATGCCCGTGACTTGTATATTGACAAAGGCAAACGTCGCCAACAATCAAAAGTTCCGGCACGGCTTTTTTTATTGCGGAAATTGCGCATTGTACGGGGCTGTTCATATCCCACGCGCCGGAGCCAATTTCGTCTTTGTATTCAGGCAAGCCGAAAATTTCAACCGCCGGTATTCCCAACGCAGAAATTTTTTTGGCAAGTTCAACCGCGTTATCAACCGACAAATGGTAACAATTCGGCATACTGGAAATTTCTTCACGAACATTTTTGCCCGGTACAACAAAAATTGGGTACACTAAATCTTTCACGCTTAAATTTGTTTCACGTACCAGCGCACGCATATTTTCAGAAATTCTCAAGCGGCGCGGGCGAATTATTTTATTGAACAATTTTCTCACCTTCATAAAAATTTTTAATGGCGTCAACAAGTCCTGAGATTGTAAATTCACTTGCAACAATGTCAGCCGTTACGCCGAATTTTTTTAAAGTTTCGGCAGTTATGGGACCAATAGCCGCGCTTTTAACTTTTTGCAAAATTTCAGTACCAACAGCTTTTACGAAATTTTCAACAGTTGAAGAACTTGTAAAAGTTATCAAGTCAATTTTATCAAAATTAAAATTTTTTTCGGCAGGAATAGTTTTGTAAGTAGCAGCGATTGTAACATTTGCACCGAATTTTTCAAGTTCAACAGGCAAAATTTCACGGGCAATTTCTGCGCGAGCGATTAAAATATTTTTGCCCTGTACAGAATTTTTCAGCGCGTCAACTAAAGATTCTGCGCGAAATTCGGCGGGAATTAAATCAGCCAAAATTCCAAAATTTGAAAGTTTTTCTGCGGTTGCACTTCCAATGACAGCGATTTTTGAATTGCTTAAAGCGCGGGCGTCCAATTTGAAAATTTTCAGCCGCTCAAAGAATTTTTCAACGCCGTTTGCACTTGTAAAAATTATCCAGTCAAAATTTTTAATGTTGGAAATTGCCACGTCAAGATTTTTGAAATTATCTGAAGGCGCGGTAATTTTTATTGTTGGAAATTCCAAAACTTCCGCGCCCAAATTTTCAAGTTGCGTTGAAAGTTTTGACGCTTGCTCCCGCGTCCGCGTTACAATAATTTTTTTGCCGAACAAAATTTTTGTATCGAACCACTTTAATTTTTCGCGCAGGTTTACAACTTCTCCGACAACGAAAATTGCGGGCGGCTTAATATTTTTTTCCAAAACTTCAGCAGAAATTTTTTCAAGTGTCGAAACTAAAACTTGTTGAGAATTTTTTGTACCGTTGCGAATGACGGCGGCGGGCGTATTTTTGGCGCGTCCGTTTTTAATCAGTTTGGCGGTAATTTTGGGAAGATTTTCGACGCCCATTAAAAAAATCAGCGTGTCAACGGCTGTAGAAATTTTTTCCCAATTTATACTTGATTCAGATTTATTTGGGTCTTCGTGCCCTGTAACAACGGCAAATGACGCAGCAACGCCGCGATGAGTTATGGGAATTCCTGCATAGGCGGGAACGGCAACCGCACTTGTTACGCCGGAAATTATTTCAAAGTCAATATTATTTTCACGCAGGGTTAAAGCTTCTTCGCCGCCGCGCCCAAATACAAAAGGATCGCCGCCTTTCAAACGCACGATAACTTTTGCAGTTTTAGATTTTTCGACAAGCAAGCGGTTAATTTCTTCCTGCGGCAAAGTATGACGCCCTGCAGATTTTCCAACATAAATTTTTTCGGCGGTTGCAGGTACGCAGTTTAAAATTTTTTCGTCGGCAAGCCTGTCATAAATTACAATTTCGGCAACTTCCAAAATTTCCCGCGCCTTGACTGTCAATAATCCCGCGTCGCCAGGTCCCGCGCCAATAAGATAAACCATTTCAACACCTCAAATTAAATACATATCGTCTAACCGCCGCAAATATTTTTCAAGCCGCGCCAATTCTTTTTCTGAAGTTACGCGCCGCCCGCTGTAAAAATATTCCACGTGCGGAATTTTTTTTGATCCAGTGTCAATTTTCAAATTTGCCAATTTTATCAAGTAAATCATTTCAACATCTTAAATTAAATACATATCGTCGAGCCGCCGCAAATATTTTTCAAGCCGCGCCAATTCTTTTTCTGAAGTTACGCGCCGC
>CALGGV010000003.1 GCA_937915725.1 uncultured Selenomonadales bacterium | reverse complement strand
ATTCGTGCGGCTGAAAATGGCGCGCAGGTTTTTTTATTTGAAAAAAATAATCGACTCGGCAGAAAGTTAAGCATTACCGGTAAAGGGCGTTGTAATTTGACGAACGCCACCGATAATCAAGAAATTATAAAAAATATTCCCGGCAACGGCAAATTTTTAAACAGCGTGCTGAATAATTTTACTTCTCAAGATACGGTAGATTTTTTTGAGAATTTGGGGCTTAAAACTAAAATTGAACGCGGCAACAGAATTTTTCCTGCAAGCGATAACGCCGCTGAAGTCATTGAAGTTTTATCGCGCAGACTTGCAGATTTAAAAGTTTCCGTACGGTTAAATTCCGGCGTCGAAAATATTATTGCGGACGATAAAAAAATTTTGGGCGTGGAAGTCAATGGGAAATTTTTTGATTGTGACGCGGTAATTTTGGCAACGGGCGGCGCGTCTTATCCTGCAACCGGTTCAACCGGCGACGGCTTTAAATTTGCAAAAAATTTGGGGCACACGGTAACAGAAATTTTACCCGCGCTTGTACCGCTTGAAACTGAAGAAGATTTTGTACAAGACTTGCAGGGACTTTCGCTAAAAAATGTGCGCGCTACTTTGTACGCAGATGAAAAAATTGTAGCAGAAATTTTCGGCGAAATGCTTTTTACACATTTTGGAATTTCCGGACCAATAATTTTAACATTGAGTCGACAAGCCGCAAAACTTTTACACGAAAAAAAATTTGTGGAATTGCTGATAAATTTAAAACCTGCGTTGACGCCGGAACGACTCGACGCAAGAATTTTAAGAGACTTCGATAAATTCAAGGGCAAAATAATTAAAAATGCAATGATTGGACTTTTGCCGCAAAAATTAATTCCGGTAATTTTAGATTTAGCTTACATTGACGAAGAAAAAAAAGTCGACGAAATTACAAAAACTGAACGTCAAAAACTTGTAGAAATTTTGCGCGGCTTGCCACTTACAATTTCGGCAACGCGCCCAATTTCAGAGGCGATTGTAACTGCGGGCGGCGTTTCAATCAAAGAAATTAATCCCAAAACTATGGAATCAAAAATTGTAGAAAATTTATTTATAGTTGGTGAAGTTTTGGATATTGACGGCAATACCGGCGGCTTTAATTTGCAGGCGGCATGGGCAATGGGCAACGCGGCGGGCAATTTTGCCGCCAAAATATAACCCTAAAAATATTAAAAATCTTATCAGTAATTTGAAATTATATTTAAATTTACTTTGATTGACTTCAATAAATTAGGTTGCTAAACTAAAACCAGTAGAATATATTAGGTATTGAAAAATTCACTGGGAGGAAGATTTTTTAGTGAAAAAAAATTTTTTATTGGCTGTAGTGGTAATTATTGGAATGTTGTTGAGAGTTTCTCTGTACCTTGATTCTCCTATGTACACGACAGACGGAACTACAGGATATACTTACCCTGATGCTAATGAATATCTTAATTGCATGGCATACATTTTAGAGCATGATTTATGGGATTATTTTTGTAATGAAATTTCTGTGGAATTAGCTTGTGGAATGCCACTTTATTTAACCTTAATGCACACTATTTTTGATGGCAATTTTCAACATATACGTATTTTGGGAATTTTTTTAAGTTGCGTTCAAATTGTCTTAGTTTACCAAATTGCTTTAAAAGTATTCCGTGATTTTCGTGTAGCTATATTAGCTGCAATTTTTTTAGCTTTGAATATAGATATAGCTAATTTTTCCTATACCCTGCTTACTGAAACTATATCGTTATTTTGTTGGTCTATGTTTGTTTATTTCTATTTGCTAAGCAAAGAAAATAATCAATTTTACAAAATCTGCATAATTCTTAGCGCAATTTTTTTGTGTATGGCTACATTAATTCGAGCCATTTCTTTGTTATTACCTGCCGCTATGATATTTCTTTACGGAATATATTACCTTTGGCGTAAAGATCAAAAAGTTAAGTCAGAATTACGTACTTGGTTAGCAATAGGAGCGGTTTTTTATATATTGATTTCGCCGTTTATTATTAAAAATCATGTATTATTTAATTTCAACAATTTGTGTACAGGCGGCGGAACAGCTTTATTCTTGGGCTCAAAATTAGAATATCAAGGTGATGAGCCGGCTTTTTATGGTTCTGATTATGGCTGTATTTACGAGGTTATTGGTCCAAACAGTCACAGAAAAATTAAATCAGACAGAGAATTATATGCAGCGGGAGTAGAAAACATAAAATCCCATTTTCACGAATATTGCATTATGAATATAAAGAAAATCGCCCGCTTAACTATTGGAACAAATTTTAGCATGATACTTCAAACTGTAGGAAAACATAATATTAAGGAAGTTTATGAAACCTATGACTATGAAACGACTTTAAAGGTAGTTGCTAGGATTTTTTTTAATACTTTTGTATATGCTTTTGCGATACTTGGAATTTATCGACATTACAAAAATTTTTCATTGAGTAGCATAATACTGATGCCTATGTATTTCTTAGTTTTTTCATTACCATTTTTGGCTATTTTTCGTTATGGATTTATCTTGTTTATTTTTGCAGCACTCTTAGCATCTTCAGAAATTATTTGCCAGTATCAAAGTAAACAGTATAATTTAACTTTCATAGGATTGTTATCAGCTGTATTGATGGAAATGTATATACTGTCTGGATTTTAATAAATTCCAAGTCTTTCATAATATAACAAGTGATTTTTTTTTCAGTATCTGTTATAATTTTACGGCAAAATAAGGGTTAAGGGTTAAAAATCCCTAGTCCTTAGCCCCTAAAAAAGGAGAGAGTTTATTGACAGAAAAAAATGTTTTCGATACTTTGAAAGAGCGCGGATTTATAGCGCAATGCACAGACGAAACTGAAGTTAGAAAGTTGCTCGGCGAAAAATCAGTAACCTTTTATATTGGATTTGATCCTACGGCTGACAGCTTACACGCGGGGCATTTTATCGCTTTAATGGTAATGGCGCACATGCAACGCGCCGGACATCGCCCCATTGCATTAGTTGGCGGCGGCACGGGAACTGTTGGGGATCCTTCAGGGCGTTCAGATTTACGAAAAGTTTTAACTGATGAAATTATTGAGCACAACTGCGAATGTTTCAAAAAACAAATTTCACGTTTCATTGACTTCAACGACGGCAAGGCGTTAATGGTAAACAACGGCGATTGGCTCCGCAAGCTCGGTTATATTGAACTCCTGCGCGAAGTTGGTCATCATTTCACGGTAAACAGAATGTTAGCCGCCGAATGTTACAAACAGCGTTGGGAAAAAGGTTTAACTTTTCTTGAGTTTAATTATATGGTTATGCAGGCGTATGATTTTTACAAATTAAATTCCGAATTTAACTGCGAAATGCAACTTGGTGGAGACGATCAATGGTCAAATATAATTGCGGGCGTTGAACTTGTACGCAGAAAAACCGGCAAAAATGTTTTTGGCTTGACGAATAAACTTTTGACAAAAAGCGACGGCTCCAAAATGGGCAAAACTGCGGGCGGCGCGTTGTGGCTTGACGCTGATAAAGTTTCGCCTTACGATTTTTATCAATATTGGCGCAATGTTGACGATGCTGACGTTAAAACTTGCCTTTCACTTTTAACATTTTTACCAATGGAAGAAGTTAATCGCCTTAGCGCGCTGAAAGATTCTGAAATTAACGAGGCTAAAAAAATTCTTGCATACGAAGTTACAAAATTGGTACACGGCAAAGAAAATGCTGACGCCGCCGCAAAATCTGCCGCTGAAATTTTCGCCGGGCAAAGTTCAGAAAATATCCCAAGCATTGAAGTTACAGACGCAGTAGGGAAAAAATTACTGGACGTTTTAGCCGCCGCAAAAGTTATTGAATCTAAGGCTGAAGGTCGCCGCCTTATTTCTCAAAATGGCTTGACTTTGAACGACGAAAAAATTTCTGACGTAGATTATATTTTGAATGAAAAAGATTTTCCCGCTGTTATTCGCAAGGGCAAAAAGAAATTTTACAGGCTGGTGATTTAAATGAATATTGCTTTTACACGTTTAGTTATCATTGGAAGGCAAGGCGTTTTAACCACTGACAAATTTAACGCTGATGAAAATTATTACCGCGAGCTTAAAAATTTACTCAAAATTCGGCGCGTCAAAAATTCTTCTTTTATACGAATTGGAAGAGAAAATGACGGTGGTTATATTATGCTTGATGATTTCCAAAATATGGGGGGGGTATAGCTTATTCTTTTGGAATCTCCAATGATGTTTCTTGGGATTATGATATGGTAAAACGCGGCTATGAAATTTTTATGTACGATATGACAATTAATGCTTTACCATTTCAACACCCAAATTTTCATTTTTTCAAAGAAGGAATTGCCGGTGTTAAAAATCCACTTGAATTTTTGGACACATTGGAAAATTTTATCATTCGTAATGGGCACGAAAATAACAGAAATTTAATTTTAAAAATGGACGTAGAAGGCGCGGAATGGGGTTTTTTAACTTCAGTTTCTTCAAATACTTTGAATCAATTCGACCAAATTGTTTTGGAATTTCATAATGTTATTAAGTCTAAAAATTCTGCACAAATGGAAAAGACTATTGAGGCGTTCAAAAAGTTAAATCAAACTCATACTCCGGTACACATTCACGGAAATAATTGGGGAGCATTTTTGAATATTGAAGGAATTGGAGTTTTTCCGGATACTCCCGAACTTACTTACGTTCGCAATGAAAATCACCAATTTGAAGACGATACAGGAATTTTTTTGCCTATCAAGTTAGATAAACCAAATAATAAATTTTTACCGGATATTCCGCTCGGATATTGGAATAGGTGAAATAAATTTATGGAAATTAAAATTGTTGACGGCACAAAATATCTTGCCGAAGTTAAAAATTTAATTATCGACTACAAAAAATTTTTGGGGCGGGATTTATCTTTTCAAAATTTAGATTCTGAACTTGAAAATTTATCTGAAAAATATTTGCCGCCGGAAGGGCGTTTACTTTGCGCGCAAATTGACAGCGGCGAAATTATCGGCTGTGTTGCTTATCATCGCCACGATTCTGAGCGTTGCGAAATGAAAAGACTTTTTGTCAAAGAAAAATTTCGCCATCTTCGCGTAGGAGTTTTACTTGTTGAAAAAATTCTTGACGCCGCAAAAAATGACGGCTACAAGGAAA
>CALGGV010000002.1 GCA_937915725.1 uncultured Selenomonadales bacterium | reverse complement strand
TTGATTTTAAAATTAAAAATAATTTATAATTAAAGAAAATTTAGGGAGTGATTTAAAATGTCAAAAATTTCACGGCGGGATTTCGTAAAAATGGCAGGCGTGGCGACGGCTGGCGTTGCACTATACAATTTTGGCGGCGAAAGTGTAGGGGCGCAGTCTTCCGGCGAAAAATCGAAAGTTTACTTCACAAAAAATATTGACGCCGAGCATTTGATTCAACTTTACCAAAAAATAAATTCAGAAATTAGCGGTAAAGTTGCAATAAAACTGCACACGGGCGAGCCGCACGGTCCAAATATCTTGCCGCGTGATATGGTTCAAAAATTTCAAGCGCAAATTCCAAATTCCACAATCATTGAGGCAAATACAGCTTACGGCGGCGCACGCGCCAACACTTCAAGCCACAGAAAAACTTTGCAGACGAACGGCTGGACTTTTTGCCCCGTTGATATTATCGATGAAAACGGCGATGTTAATTTTCCTGTCAACGGCGGCTTTCATTTGAAAGAAGTTGCAGTCGGTGCACATTTGGCAAATTACGATTCACTTGTAGTTTTAACGCACTTCAAAGGACACGCAATGGGCGGATTTGGCGGCAGTTTAAAAAATATTGCGATAGGTTGTGCAAGCGGCAAGGTCGGCAAGCGGCAAGTTCATGGCTTGCCAAAATTCGGCAGTTGGATAACCGGTGAACCTTTAATGGAATTGATGGCGGACAGCGGCAAGGCAATTTGTGATCATTTCGGCAAAAAAATTATTTTCCTAAATGTAATGCGCCGAATGAGTGTAGATTGTGACTGCGCGGGAACTTCAGCCGCTGAACCGACAATCGCTGATATTGGTATGGTTGCAAGCACAGATATTTTGGCGATAGATCAAGCTTGCGTCGATATGGTTTACGCCGCTCCCGACGGTAAAGATTTAATCAATCGTATTGAAAGTCGCTCCGGCTTGCGTCAATTAACTGCTATGAAAGAATTGGGACTAGGAAATAACCGCTATGATTTAATTTCTATCGATTAGGGAGTTGAAATTTATGAAAAAATTTTGGGCGTTGCTGATTCTTGTGGGAATGATTTTTACATTTGGACAAAATGAAATTTCGGCGGTAAATTAGCCGCTATGATTAATTTCTATTGATTAAGGAGTTGAAATTTATGAAAAAATTTTTGGCGTTGCTAATTCTTGTGGGAATGATTTTTACATTTGGACAAAGTGCAGTTTCGGCGCAGGGAAAAATTTTAGTGGCGTATTTTTCACGTACCGGCGAAGAATACGGCGTTGGAAATATCAAAAAAGGCAATACCGCCATTGTTGCTGAAATTATCGCAAAAAAAATCGACGCAGATTTATTTGAAATTAAAACCGTGAAAAATTATCCTTTAAATTATGACGAATGTACAAAAATTGCAAGCAGTGAAAAAGCAAAAAACGCACGCCCGGAACTTGCAACACACGTAGAAAATTTCGCTGATTATGATACTATTTTTATTGGCTCGCCAATTTGGTATGGTGATGCGCCAATGGCGATTTATACTTTTCTTGAAAGTTACGATTTTTCCGGAAAAAATATTGTACCTTTCGTAACTCACGGCGGCAGCGGACTTTCCGGCATTGACCAAAGATTTTCTTTAGCTTGCCCCGACGCTACAATTTTGCAAGGGTTTGCTGTTCGTGGCGTAACTGCGCAAAATAATTTTTCTGAAACTGAAGAAAAAGTTTCTGATTGGCTGAAAAAAATTAATTTCCTTAAATAAAAATTTGACTTAAAATTTTTTCTATGTTAGATTTTTAAGAATTTATTTGTTGAGGTGTGTTTAATTGAAAAAAATTTTGGTAATGGCGTTGTCCTTGTTAATGATGGTTTTATTTACAGCGTGCGGTAAAACTCCACAACCCGCAGAAAATACTGAAAAACCTGCTGAAACTACAGCAACTGAAGAAAATTCTACTGCACAAAGTAACAGCAAAATTCTTGTAGCGTTTTTCTCTCGCGCAGGTGACAATTACGAAGTAGGAGTTATCGAAAAAGGCAATACAAAAATTGTTGCTGAAATGATTTCTGAAAAAACCGGCGCAGATTTATTTGAAATTAAACCTGTGAAAGATTATCCTTCAGAATATAGAGAATGTACGGAAGTTGCAAAACAAGAACAAACTGAAAATATCCGCCCTGCCCTCGTTGCATTGCCGGAAAATCTTCAAAACTACGATACAATTTTTTTGGGCTACCCAATTTGGTGGAGTGATTTTCCAATGGTAATTTATACTTTCCTTGAGAATCAAGATTTTAACGGCAAAACGATTATACCTTTCTGCACTTCAGCCGGCGAATATATGACGGGCAAAGAAAATCAAATTCCGGAAATTGCGAAAGGCTCCACCGTTCGTGAAGGATTGGGACTTAAAGGCAAAATGTGTCAAGAAAATCCCGAAGAAGTACGCGCAAAAGTTAATACTTGGCTTGAGGGGCTTGGCTATTGATGGAAAATCTTTTAATCAGAAATGCAACGCTTGATGACGCGCCAAAACTTTTAGAAATTTATTCTTATTACGTAGAAAAAACGGCTGTAAGTTTTGAATATGAAGTGCCGAGCGTTGAAAAATTTCAAGAAAGAATGACGCGCACTCAAAAAAAATATCCTTACCTTGTTGCAGAATTGAACGGCGAAATTGTAGGTTATGCTTACGCCAAAAGTTTTATTGAACGTGAGGCTTATAAATTTTCAGTGGAGCTTACAATTTACCTTGATAAAAATTTTCGTCGGCAAGGTATAGGCGGCAAACTTTATCGCCAGCTTGAAAAAAATCTGAGCGAACAGGGAATAACTAATCTTTATACCTGCGTTGGTTATCCGGAAATTGAAGATGAATATTTGACTTTGAACAGCGTCAAATTCCATGAACATTGCGGCTACAAAATTTGCGGCAAGTTCACAAATTGCGGTTACAAATTCAATCGCCGCTACAGTATGGTTTGGATGGAAAAAATTATTGGAGCTTAAAAAATGAATCAGATTGAAAGAATCAAATACTTTGAAGAAATTTTTGAGGAAACTTCGGCGGCGGTAAATAATTTATCTTCCGCACTGGAAAATTATTCCGCTATTCAAGAAAAATATTTTGAACTGATGAATTATTACGGCACCGATTGGCTCAAAGATTATGAAGATGATGAATCCGGCAAAATTCCAAAAGATTTAAAGCGCGGCGTTTTATCGCAAGACGCCATTTACGATTTACTTGCTAAAAACCGTGAATTGCAAATTAAAATTCTGGAAATTTTCGCAGATATTTTACGCAAAGGTTAAAAATAAAAAAATTTTAATCAAATTTGCTGTCTTTTATTTTGTGGCTTGTACAACTCCGAAATAAAGGGCAGTATTTTTTATTGGTTTAATTCATTTTTACCGGATAAAGTTTTATAATTTCATAAGGCTGTTTAAATAAATTTGATTTTGAGGTGTTGTTATGTCTGCGCTGGACGATTTAATTAAAAAAATTCCCGATGAAAATCTGCGAAAACTTATCGACGCAGAATTTAGAAAGTTGCTTGCTACAAAAAAATTCGGCTTAGTCTTTGAAGAACAAAAGCCGGAAGTTACGCCGCTTTATGATATACCCATTAAAAAAAATTCGCTCGTTGCTAAAAAAATTGCCAAACTCAACGACGTTTTCAAAGTTTTGGAAATTGCCGGCGAAAATGTAACCTGCGCGAAAGTTCCGCCAACTGAAGAAATTTTTAATTTTAATCTGAATGAACTGGTTAGCGTGGCAATGTTTGGCGAGCCGATTTATCCTTACCTGCAAAAACTTGATGAAATTTCCAACGCGCCGGATTCTGATTTATGGCACATTTTGATTGAGGCTGATAATTATCACGCCCTGCAACTTCTTCAGTACGTTTGCGCAGATAGAAAGGTTGACTGCATTTATATTGATCCGCCTTACAACACCGGAGCCAAAGATTGGAAATACAATAATGATTATGTTGACGGCGCAGACGTTTACCGCCACAGTAAATGGCTTTCTATGATGCAAAAACGTTTGTTGCTTGCCAAAAAAATTTTAAATCCTGATGATTCTGTTTTAATTGTCACGATTGACGAAAAAGAATATCTGCATCTCGGCTGCTTGCTTGAAGAAATTTTCCCTGAAGCTGAAATTCAAATGATTAGTAGTCTTACAAGTCGAAGCGGCGCGGCGCGTTTTAATAGTTTCACAAGAGTAAATGAATTTATTTTTTTTGTGATGATTGGCAATTATAATATTATTCCTTTTGAAGATGCTGATTATTCAAAAGAAGGACAGTCAATTCATTGGCGTTCATTTAGAAGAGGAAATCCTACTAATATAAGAAATTCAAGACCTTCACAATTTTATCCAATATATGTCAATAAAGAAAACAATCGCATAGTAAAAATAGGCGACCCAATAACACCAGATATTGACCGTTTTTCCGTTGAAAAGTTGCCGAATTGTGAAACTGTATTTCCCGTTCGTGACGACGGTACTGAAATGTTATGGGGAGTTACGCCGGATTCTTGCCGTAAACTTTTAGAAAATGGATATATAAAAGCAACTAAATACACAGCTGATAAACCCCAACAATACGTAATTCTTTATTTATCAACAGGAACAATTAAAGATATTGAGAATGGCAAGGTTAATTTTAAAGGTTATACAGAAGACGGCGGAATTATTGCCGATAATCTTGTTTCAAGAAAAATGATGCCGCGTACACTTTGGACATTTGACAGTCACGACGCCAGAGATTATGGCACTAAAATTTTAAATTCGATTATTGGCAACCGCTTTTCATTTCCAAAATCATTGTACGCGGTGCGGGATTGTCTGAAATTTTTTGTGGCAAATAAAAAGGACGCGCTGATAGTAGATTTTTTTGCTGGCAGTGGTACGACGATGCACGCGGTAAACTTGTTGAACGCAGAAGACGGCGGGCGGCGGCGTTGTATTTTGGTTACAAACAATGAAGTTTCAGAATCGGAAGAAAAAAATTTGACTCGCGCAGGATTTCAGCCGAACGACGAAGAGTGGCAAAAAATGGGCGTGGCGCGGTACGTGACATGGGCGCGGACAGTTTGCAGCATTACCGGCAAAAATATTCACGGCGAACCTTTGAGCGGGAATTATTTGGGCAGTGAAATTCCAATGGCGGACGGCTTTAAATCGAACGCCGCCTTTTTCAAGTTGGGATTTTTGAACAAAAATGCGGTTGCACTCGGCAGGCAGTTTCAAGAAATTTTGCCGCTGTTATGGCTAAAATCGGGCGGTTTTGGCAGGTGTCCGAGCCTTTGTGAAGAGAATTACTTAAAACAATCTGAAGGCGGCTTGTCGTGGATATTTTCCGCCAAAAAATCGATAAATTTTTTGATTTTGCCAGAAAATAAATTTGCCGTGCTGATTGACGAAAAATATTTTGGCGAATTTGAAGAAAAAGTTTTGACGTTGCCGGAAATTGAAACGATTTTTATTGTGACGGATTCAAAGGACGGCTATATAGCAATGATTCAAAATCTGCGCGACAGAAAAACTTATCAACTTTATCAAGATTATCTTGAAAATTTTACAATCAATTCGTAAAAATTTATAATTTTAAAAAATGAAGGGAGAACTCAAAATGACAGCTTTAAGACAAGAGGCTTTACAAATTTTAAACAACGTGCCGGAAAATGTGCTGGCAGAAATTGTATCTTACTTGCGTAATTTTCAAACTGAAACGCCGGTACAAAATGAGCCGGAAACTGAAATTAAACCTGAAGATGACGACCCTATTACTGAAGAAGAATTTCAAGCTTTTCTTCATTCCAATGGAGGAATCGACCCAAAAAAGGCGGCGGCGTTCGCACGTTTGGAAGAGTGGAGAAAAAATAACACTGTGCATTATCCTGCCGGTACAGATTGGAAAAAAGAATTTGAGGAGGCAATTTGTGAAAGTGAAAAGTACAAAAAATATTTCATTGCTGATTGATGCAAATGTTATAGTGGACTATCTTTTGGTGCGTCAGCCGCAATTTAGCGATTCTACAAGAGTACTTTCTGTTTGTCAAAACAAAGTTGTAAAAGGTTACGTGGCTTTTCACAGCTTACCTTCAATTTGGTACACGTTGAGAAAAAATAATGTTCCCGACCGCAGAGTTGCTCTTACAGAAATTATAGATTTTCTCGAAGTTACAGGTGCGCCACATTCTGAAGTTGTCAGCGCAATTAAAAATGAAAATTTTCCTGACTTTGAAGACTGTTTACAGGAAAAATGCGCCGTTACTGCCGGTGCAGATTATATTGTTACCGGCAACATTAAAGATTTTAAAACTTCGTCAATTCCTGCCGTGACGCCCGCCGAAATGTTGAAAATTCTTGTAAGAGGACGCGGCAATAATGAAAGTTGAATTATTTCCATTCCAACAAAAAGCGGTAAAAAATCTGCGAATGTTCGCCGCCATTTCAAAAGCAACTTACCCTGTAACTTCAGTATCACAAGTAATTTCATTTACTGCGCCGACTGGAGCGGGCAAAACGATTATGATTGCGGCGTTTGTGGAAAGTGTTTACAGCAGCGATGAAAATTACCCCGCGCAACCGGACGCTATTTTTGTTTGGCTAAGTGATTCTCCCGAATTAAATCAGCAGTCAAAAAATAAATTTTATTTCAATGCAGACGGCGTTAATCATTTGCAACTTGTAACGATTGAGGACGAAACTTTTAATCAAAGAATTTTGGAAGACGGCAAAATTTATTTCCTCAATACTCAAAAACTCGGAAAGAGTAGCAACCTTACCAAACATTCAGATTTTCGCCAATTTACAATTTGGGAAACTCTACAAAATACAATTACCGAAAAAGCCGAAAAAATTTATTTCATAATCGATGAGGCGCATCGCGGTATGAAAACCGGGCGCAATATGGCAACCGCTACAACGATAATGCAGAAATTTATAAAGGGCAGTGTTGAAGATAAACTTTCGCCCGCGCCGTTGGTAATTGGAATGTCTGCAACGCCCGAAAGATTTAACGCGCTGGTTGCAGGTACTTCCTCGACAATTCATCAAGTTGTTGTTACTACTGACGAAGTTAAAATTTCCGGCTTGTTGAAAGAAAAAATTATCATTGTTTACCCTGATGAATCAGAAAAAAGTTACGTTTCAAAAGATATGGCAATGTTAGAGGCGGCGGCTGACGAATGGAAAGATAAAGTTGAGCATTGGCGGCAATATTGCCGCGAGCAACACAAAAAACTTTTTAACCCAATTTTTGTAGTGCAAGTTTTGAACGGAACGGGCAATTCAATTTCTGAAACAAATCTTGATGAATGTTTGAAAAAAATTGAAAATCGTACCGGCTTTAAGTTTGAAGTTGGCGAAGTTGTCCACACTTTCGGCCAAACTGCGATTAATTTAATTATAAATAATTTGCGCGTAATTTATGAAGAACCTTCGCACATTTCCGGCAACGACAAAATTAAAATTGTTTTTTTCAAAGAAAATCTTTCCACCGGTTGGGATTGCCCACAAGCTGAAACAATGATGTCATTTCGCCGCGCCACTGACGCTACTTACATTGCACAACTTTTGGGCAGAATGATTCGCACTCCCTTAAAATGTCATATTGAAGTTGATGAAACTTTAAATGACGTAAGATTATATTTGCCGCACTTTGACAAGGAAACGGCGCAGAAGATAGTTGACGAATTGCAAAAATCTGAAGGCGGCATTATTCCGGCTGATATTATTTCTGAAACTGACAGCGAAAAAATTTTTGATACACTAACTGTAAATGTTAAAACGCCTGCGCCTGTTTTTTACAGAGAAAAAATTTATTCAGAAAGCACAGGCGTTAATTTTGTAAAAAAAATTCCAACAGAAAATATTTCCCCAACAATTCTTGAAGAAAGTTTTAAACCTGCGCAACCTGAAGAAAATAAAACTCCTACAGATTCTACAGAAAAAATTTCAACCGTTGAAATTAATTTTAACCGCGCCGAAATTGTCAAGGCGATAAATCAAATGGTCTTGCTAACTTATCAAGTGCGCAGTGTAAGAATTAACGATTATTTAAAATCTCTGTTGAAGTTGGCGCACTTTTTAATGCGCAAAGAAATAAATTTTAAGGCGTTTGAAATTGTCACAGCTGAAATTGTCGCGCAGATTCAAAATTATATCGAAAGTCTAAAAAATTCCGAAAAATATGAGAAACTCAAACAAGAGGCAAAAAAATTCAGACTTTCTGAGCAAATTTTTGACGCCTTTGGTAAATCTGTTCAAACTGCCGTCATTCAAAATTTATTCATTACGACCGATGCTGATATTGAACGGCAATTTAAACAGGCAGAAACGAAATTAAAAAATTTTGGTATTGCAAACGCTTATTTGAATACTTGCAAAGACGGGGACAATTTGGACGATTATAAAATTGACGTGATACTTTTTGTCGCCAATAATAGTTGTCTTGAAGAATTGGAAAAATTTTCAAAAAGCCGCTTTCACGAATTTAACGATAATTACAGGCGAGATATTGCCAAACTTTCTTCAAATACCAAGCAGGAATATGAAAAAATTGTTTCCGACAGCGACAAGGTTACTGAGCACATTTTTACTTTGCCTGAAACTATCAGCATTCCTCACGATAAAGACGGCAAAAATTACAGCGATCATTTGTTTGTTGACAGAGTTACCGGCACGGCTTGCATTAAATTGAACGGCTGGGAAGAAGAAATTTTAAAACAGGAACAGCAACGCGAAGATTTTGTTTGCTGGATAAGAAATCCTCAACGTGCAGCGTGGGCGTTATGTATTCCCTATTACACGGAAAATAACGAAATTCATACAATGTACCCGGATTTTTTAATTGTTCGGCGTGTCAATGGCGAATATATTGTTGATATTTTGGAGCCGCACGATTCTTCGCGCAGGGATAATATCAGTAAAGCTAAAGGACTTGCCGAATATGCAAAAAAAAATAGCGGCGTCGGCAGAATTGAACTGATACGCAAAATTGGCAAAAATTTTAAGCGGCTTGATATGTCTAAAAGCGCAATTCGTGAAAAAGTTTGCCGCGCTTCCACTAACAATGAACTGGATAACAT
>CALGGV010000001.1 GCA_937915725.1 uncultured Selenomonadales bacterium | reverse complement strand
GTATTTTCTGGATCCGCAAAGCGTACTGTGCTCGCAGATGTGCGCTACGCCTGTATCATCTGTGGGCGGCGTGCGAAATGCTATGAAAAAAGTTTTATTATCGTCGGTGTTGGCAATGTACAAAACTTTCGCGCAGGTTTTCAAATGTTCCAACTCATAAACCTTTGAGGAAATTTCGGCAACGTCAGAAATTTTTTTGACTTTAAAGCCGTGCAATTCTTCATTAATTTTTAAATCCATAAATTTAACTCCTAATTTGAAAAATTTTTTGTGTTATTATAGCAATAGTTAAAGAAATTTGCTACAGATTTTCACAGAAAAAGAAAAACCGCCTTTCAAGCGGTTAAAATTTCTATTTTTCCTATAACTGACTAAGCCTTTTATCTGCGTTAAAAAATTTCTCCTAAAAGTTTTTTTGACTTTGTAATACAATAAAACAAGTTTCAGAAATGACAAAAATTCCTGCGTCAAAATTGATATTTTACAATAAAAATGGTTTGCTACAATTTTTTGAAAAAAATCTTCAGGTTACAGAAAATTTTTTTAATTGGAATTGGCAAGCTTGTAAATTATTGAACGTTTGAAAAAAACATTGCTTTAAATAGAAGAAATTAAAAAATTTTCTAAATGGACGCTGAAATGCGATTCAACATTGAAAAAGCGTTTGGAACTTTTTTTGAATCAGAAAATTTCTTTGGAAAATCAGATTGAGGAATTGAAAAAAGCTCCTTATAATTGTCTTCAACAAGTAACGGGCTCTGCAAATCAGAAAAAAATAATCAAAGTGCTACAACACCAATTTTTCTAATGTTAGGATATTTAGAATTTCATTTAGAGGAGGTATTTAATATGTTAGCTTTACAGTGGGATAAAGATTCTGCCATTAAAGCTAGTTTTGATGACGGTGTAGAGATGGGAGAAAATCGACTCGCTAAGCTCATTGATATTCTTATAAAAAATGACAAACAGGAAGATATTCAATTTGCTTTGAATGATGAAGTGAAACGCAATGAACTTTACAAACAATATGGCATCTGTTCGTGATTTTGTAAAAAAATGGATAGGGCGTGGCTATGAAAAGGGCGATACTCAAATTTTTTGGTTGCAATTTCTACGCGATGTTTTAAATATTTCACAGCCGGAAAAATTTATAAAGTTTGAAGTTCCGGTAAAACTTAAGCATACTTCTTTTATTGACGCTTTTTTCCCTGATTCTAAGGTTATCATTGAACAAAAATCTTTGTCCGAAAATTTAACTCAGGAAAAATCTCAATCGGACGGCTCAATTTTAACTCCTTACGAACAGGCGCAACGTTACGGCAACAGTTTGCCTTATTCTATGCGCCCGCGTTGGATTATCGTTTCCAATTTCAAAGAATTTCTTATCTACGATATGGAAACTTTGGAAAAGCCACAGAAAATTCTACTTGAAGATTTGCCGCAAAAGTTCCACGTCTTCGATTTTCTCATTGACGCAAGCCAAAATAAAATTCGTGTCGAGTTGGAATTATCCTTACAAGCGGGCGAAATTGTCGGTAAACTTTATGACGCCTTGCACGTCCAATATATCAACCCCAATTCTGATGAATCTTTGCAAAGTCTTAACAAATTATGCGTTAGGCTTGTTTTTTGCCTTTACGCTGAATCCGCTGACATTTTTGGCAAACATAATATTTTTTTTGATTATCTCAAAAGTGAAAAAAATTTGCGCCGCGCCTTGATTGACTTATTTCAAGTTTTGAATACCCCAATAAATCTGCGCGACCCTTACCTTGCTGACGAATTAAAAAATTTTCCGTATGTGAACGGTGGGCTTTTTGAAGGCAATATCGAAATTCCCAACTTTTCTGATGACATTAAAAATTTGCTCCTTGAGGACGCTTGCGCCTTTAATTGGGCTGGTATTTCTCCTACTATTTTTGGCGCGGTTTTTGAATCTACCTTAAATCCTGTTACACGTCGCGCAGGTGGTATGCACTACACCTCCATTGAAAATATCCATAAGGTTATCGACTCGCTATTTTTGGACGATTTAACCGCCGAATTTGAAAACATTCACGGCAAGAAAAATCTGCTCAAATTTCAAGATAAAATTTCGCAGTTAAAATTTTTCGACCCTGCTTGCGGTAGTGGTAATTTTCTTACTGAATCTTTTATTTGCTTGCGTAGGCTTGAAAATAAAATTCTGCGCGAACTTCTTGGCAGTCAAATTACTCTTGGTGATATTGATAACCCCGTGAAAGTTTCCATTTCTCAATTTTCCGGTATTGAGATTAACGATTTTGCCTGTACTGTTGCTCGTACTGCTCTTTGGATCGCCGAACTTCAAATGTTGCAGGAAACTCAAAATATTATTCATCGCCACATTGATACTTTGCCTCTTAAATCTTACGCCAACATTTTTGAAGGTAACGCATTAAAAATTGACTGGGATAACCTTGCACACGGTGTTAATTTTATTATGGGCAACCCGCCTTTTGTCGGCAAAACTTTTCAAACTACCGAACAAAAAGCTGACATTAAAACTTTTTTCAAAAATAATTCGGTTGATTATGTTGCTTGCTGGTACAAAAAAGCCGCTGATTTTATTCAAGGTACAAGAATTGAATCTGCCTTTGTTTCCACCAATTCCATTACTCAAGGCGAACAGGTTGCCGCCGTTTTTGAGAATTTGCCTATAGAGATTAATTTTGCTCACAAAACTTTTATTTGGGACAGTGAATCTAATTTAAAAGCTCACGTCCATTGCGTCATCATTGGCTTTGCTAACTTTGCTCGTCCTCAAAAATTTATCTTTGACGGCAATAACAAAATTCTCGCGCAGAATATCAATTTTTATCTGAATGACGCGCCCAACTTTTTTATTCACAGTCGTAATAAACCGCTTAGAAAAGATACTCCTCCTATGGTTTACGGTAACAAACCTGCTGACGGCGGTTTTTTAATTTTGTCTCCTATTGAACGTGATGAACTTTTGAAAAAATATCCGGCGGCTGAAAAATTTATTCGCCAATTTATGGGAGCGGAAGAATTTTTACACGGCAAAAAAAGATATTGCCTTTGGCTTGTCAATGCTACTCCTGCTGAAATAAAAAAAATCCCGCCAATTTATGACAGGGTTAAAAATGTTCGTGATTTCCGTTTGAAAAGTAAAAAAGCCGCTACTTTAAAAGACGCTGACAGACCTACAGAATTTCAAGAAATACGATTACCGCAGACAGGTTATATTTTGGTGCCGCGTGTTAGTTCTGAAAATCGCAGGTATATTCCTATGGATTTTTTACCGCCGGAAATAATTCCCAGTGACGCCAATTTTATAATTCCAGACGCTACTATTTATCATTTCGGCATTTTAATTTCGTCAGTACATATGGCGTGGACGCGGGCAGTATGTGGACGCCTTGAAAGTCGTTACAGGTATTCTGCCCAAATCGTCTACAATAATTTTCCTTTCTGCAACGCCAACAGCCAACAAGTAGCCGAAATTGAAATTACTGCACAAAATATTTTGGACACTCTAAAGAAATATCCTGATTCTACTCTTGCCGAACTCTACGACGATGTTTTAATGCCAAAAGACCTGCGCGACGCACACAGAAAAAATGACGCGGCTGTTTTAGCGGCCTATAATTTCCCTGCTGATTTTTCCGAATCTGAAATTGTTTCCAACCTTATGCAAAGAAATGGCGTCTTGACGCAAAAAAAAACTGTTGAAACAGATATAAATTTCCTGCCCTTGTCTACAACTGCGCGAGAAATTATTTCAACTGTCAATTCTTGGAAATATTATTATTTTGGCGTTTTAACTTCCAGCGTTCATATGGCGTGGGTTAAAATTGTTGCCGGTAGATTGAAATCTGATTTTCGCTATTCTGCCCAAATTGTTTACAATAATTTTGTTTGGTGTCAGCCTTCGATACAACAAAAAAGGACAATCTCAAAAACTGCCCAAAATATTTTAAACGTACGCAAAAATTATCCAGATTCTACTTTAGCCGAACTTTATGACGATATTTTAATGCCAAAAGACTTGCGCGACGCACACAGAAAAAATGACGTGGCTGTTTTAGCGGCTTATAATTTTCCTGCTGATTTTTCTGAATCTGAAATTGTTTCCAACCTTATGCAAAGAAATGGAGTAGTGGCGCGGGGCAATAGCTAGCCACTTCCTGCCCTTGTCTATGACTGCGCGAGAAATTATTTCAACTGTCAATTCTTGGAAATATTATTATTTTTGAATTTTAATTTCAAGTGTTCATATGGCGTGGGTTAAAACTGTCGCCGGTAGATTAAAATCTGATTTTCGTTATTTCGCTCAAGGCGTTAATTGCGCAAAACAGCAGTGCGGTTAATGGAAAAATTGTAGTTCGCGTTTAAGCAGGAATATTTTTCAACATTACGAATTTATTATCGTTAAAAAAATTAGGAGGGCTATTAATGGATACTTTTTCTTTAGCAGATATTATCGACCCTAATATCGGGGGAAGGGCAGAAAAACCAGTAAATCAAACTGAATATACTGAAACGCTTAATTCTTTGACAAAATCTTTGAAAGTCATAAACGATTCTGTAAATCAAATGCGTAACCAAATTCAGCAAATGAATCAACTTATTGTTCAATCTCACAATATCAATTCTACGCTAATTAGAAATTTGCAAACAGGAATTATTCGTTGTATACCTAGAGCAGATATGAAAATCATTGTAGGCTTGGTTGAACACTGTAATTTAAACTGTGCCGGTTGTGATCATTTTTCGCCGTTAGCTAAACCGCAATTCGCCGATTTTGAAGAAATGGAAAGAGATTTTACACGTTTGGCTGAGTTATTTCACGATAGACCAGGAGTACTTTCTTTTCAAGGCGGTGAACCGCTCCTTCATCCGGAAATTATAAAATTTATGGCAATGACAAGGCAAAAATTTCCGCGCGCTCGTATATACATAATCACCAATGGTACAAAACTTTTAAGCATGTCTGATGAATTTTGGAATTCTTGCAAGGAAAATAATATTGAAATTTTAACTACAAAATATCCAATCAATATCAATTATGACGCAATAAAAGAAAAAGCTGTACAAAAAGGAATTAAATTTGAATTTCTGAATGAAAATCAACCTGTCAAAACTTTGTACAAACTTCCATTCGATTTGGATGGGCATCAAGACGAAAGAAACAGTTTTCTGCTTTGTCATCGTGCAAACGTTTGCATTTATCTTCAGAATGGTAGGGTTTATACTTGTACAGTTGCCCCAACTGCTAGGCATTTTGATAGAGCTTTTGGTACACATATTTTTAGCGAGGAAGGAAATTCTATTGATATTTACAAGGCAAAATCCGCCGAAGAAATTTTAGAATTTTTGGCTAAGCCAATTCCATTTTGTCGTTTTTGCAAAGTTCAAAATACAAGTTATGGTATCCCTTGGCATCAATCTAAAAAAAGTATTGAAGAATGGACGTAAATTTTTAGCACGGCGCGCAATGAAAGTTGCGCGTCTTTTTTATTTTTGCAGGAAAAATTTTGGACGTTGCGAATTTAGAATTAAAAATTCAGGCAAGAGGCAAAAGGCATTAGGCAAAAGTTTCTTGTTTCCTACTGCCTCTTCACTACTGCCTATTGCCTAAAATCGACCGAAGGGAGATTTCTTATGATTTTAGTTTTAGATTTTGGCGGGCAATATAACCAACTGATAGCGCGGCGCGTTCGTGAAAATAATGTTTACTGCGAAGTTCACACCTTAACCGACGGCGAAAGTAAATCTGATAAAAATGTTAAAAGCGGGCTCGGTACTGCAATAAATTTTTCTGCACTTAAAAATATGCAACTTGAGGGAATAATTTTAACCGGCGGACCGCAAAGTGTCTATGAAAAAAATTCAAGCTTGCCGCCTGCTGAACTTTTTAATTTGGGCGTTCCAATTTTGGGGATTTGTTACGGCGCGCAGGCAATGACTCACGTTTTGGGCGGCAGTGTTCAAAAACCTGAAGTAGGCGAATATGGCAAAACTGAAATTAAAATTTTGGGCGATTCAAAACTTTTTAACGGCGTCGAAAAAAATACCGTTGTTTGGATGAGCCATACCGACAGAATTTTTAATTTGCCCCAAAATTTTGTTGTAACTGCCGAAAGTGAAAATTGCCCCGTTGCGGCGGCTGAAAATCCCGCAAAAAATTTGTATGCCGTGCAATTTCATCCTGAAGTTTTACATACCGTCGAAGGCAAAAAAATTCTTTCAAATTTTATGGAAATTTGCGGCTGTCAAAGAAATTGGAAAATGGATTCTTTCGTTGCAGATACAATTTCTGAACTTAAAAATAAAATTGGCGGCGGCAAGGTTTTATGTGCGTTAAGCGGCGGCGTTGATTCAAGCGTTGCGGCGGTTATGCTTAGTAAAGCCGTTGGAAAAAATTTAACCTGCGTATTTGTGGATCACGGCTTGTTGAGAAAAAATGAGGCGGCGGAAGTCGAGGCAGTTTTCAAAAATTACGATTTAAATTTTATAAAAATTGACGCGGGCGAAAGATTTTTACAAAAACTTAGCGGCGTTACAGACCCCGAGCGCAAAAGAAAAATTATTGGTGAAGAATTTATCCGCGTTTTTGAAGAAGTTGCAAAAAAAATCGGCGCGGTTGATTTTCTTGTACAGGGCACGATTTACCCCGACGTTATCGAAAGTGGCTTGGGAAAATCTGCGGTTATAAAGTCTCATCACAATGTTGGCGGCTTGCCGGATTTTGTGGACTTCAAAGAAATTGTGGAGCCGCTTAGACTTTTATTTAAAGATGAAGTTAGACAAGCAGGGCGTCAACTCGGCTTGCCTGAAAATATCGTTAGCCGTCAACCTTTTCCCGGTCCCGGCTTAGGAATTAGAATTATCGGCGAAGTTACGGCAGAAAAAATTAAAATTGTGCAGGACGCAGATTTTATTTATCGTGAAGAAATTGCGAAGGCTGGAATTGCGGCAGATTTGGGGCAATATTTCGCCGCGTTGACGAATATGCGCAGTGTCGGAGTTATGGGCGACGGGCGCACTTACGATTTCGCCGTTGTACTTCGCGCAGTTTTGACTAGTGATTTTATGACGGCGGAGGCGGCGCAAATTGACTGGAAAATTTTAAATACCGTTGCCAACAGAATTGTAAACGAAGTTAAGGGCGTTAACCGCGTTTTGTACGATTGCACGAGCAAGCCGCCTGCAACGATTGAGTTTGAATAATGTTTAAAGAAATTTTGGCGCAATATATAAATCTGCGCGACGAACAATTAAACCAATTTCAAAAATTTTATGAAATGGTAATTGACTGGAATACGAAAATAAATTTGACGGCGATAACTGACGAAAAAGAATTTGCAATAAAGCACG